>JAQUAE010000301.1 GCA_028687395.1 Anaerolineales bacterium
CAGAGCGCCTGGAAGGGCTGGGCCACGTCGACGGGCGCGGGGCCTTCGACGCGGGCCTCGACCAGGCGGTCGTAGAGCTGTGCGCTGGTCACGAAGGGGCGCAGGAGGGCCATGGCTCGCTCGCGCTCCTGGAAGGAACGCCAGGTGAGCAGAGCGGTAATGGCGCCTATCAGGCCGGCTGCCAGAAGCAGGCTGTAGACTGGTTCGAGCGGCAGGAGGGCGACCAGACTGCCCAGCAAGCTGAAGAGGCCGGCCAGCAGGACCATGCGCCGCCAGTGCGCTCTCAACCCGCGGCGCGGCAGCGTCCGGCCGGTGAACACCTCGTACGAGACGATCGCCTGGCCGGCCAGGAGAATGGCCAGGGCAATCAGGGCGGCAATGACTAGGTCAAACCCGGCAATGGCGCGCAAGGCGCCCGCTTGTGCTAGCCCGGTGGGCGCGTTGCGGATGGTCCAGTACAATGCCCAGCCGACCAGCAGGCTGACCAGGCATTCGACGGCTGAAGCAGCTACCAACCACGGGCGGGCGCGCTGCCGGGCGAGATCGCCCATGACGCGCTCCGGCTGGCCAGGCTGGCGCAAGGCGTCGAGTGACAGGCCGATGCACATCAGGATGTAGATGGGGTACGCCAGGATGAGCAGGGGGATCCCGCCCAGCGCAGGGGTGACCGCCAGCTCGTAATGCTCGACCCCCTCCAACGTGGGCAGGGGATTGGCAATGAACAACAGCAGCAGGACGCCCAGGCCGAGCAGGCTGGCCGCGGCGAACCACGCCTGGTGGCGCCGTCGCAGGTCGCGACCCGCCAGCCTCCAGAAGCTGGCGTACCATAGGATGACGCCATACCAGGCGTAAGGCAGGATGACCACGGGCAGCCAGGCCAGCCGCCACCAAAAGTTGAGCCCCAGGTGGCTGGCTCGCAGGCCAACGCCCAGCAGCGCCGTGTGGCTGAAGAAGAACAGGCTGCCGGTGAGCAGCATGCTGCCCGCTACCCACAGCCCCAGGCTGCGTTTCTCGGCGTTCAATACCACTGTCAGGCCCAGCCAGAGCAGGATGAGCGTGTTGAACAGCGAGATCGCCAGCGCCGCCCAATCCAGGACGAAGTCGCCGCTAATTCCCGCCTGGGTCATGGCTCGTGCGCATCCAATGCCTGGGGATTCCCGTCTTCGTCCCACGCCCACAGGCGCCCGGATTGGACGATCAGTGCGGCGCGGGTGCGGGCTACTTTTTCATCGGTGGTCGAGTTCGCCAGCCCCCATGTAAGGTAAATCTGGCCGTTGACCCGGCTGATGGTGCGCTTATCCTGGTAGCCCAGCCGGGCGGCGATCTGCTCGTTGGTCAGGCCCTTGGCGAGCAACTCGGCAACGGCGCGCTCGTGCGGCTCGAGCAGGCTTAAGGGGTTGTGTTCGTCTTGCTGGCGCACTGCCTCGACGCGGGCCTCGATTTCGGGGTCGATGAAGCCACCTCCTGCGACGGCCTGCCTCAGCAGGGGTAGGATCATCTCCGGCAGGAGATAGTTGGATTTGCGCACGTAGGCGTAGTGGCTGAGGATGCCGGAGCAGCGAAAGTCACGGTAATACTGGTCGTCATCCTGAATGGAGTAAAAGACCACTGGGAAGCGTGGAAACTCGCGCCGCAGGGCGATCGTTGCCTGGATGCCGTTCATCTCGCCGGCCAGATGCACGTCCATCAGGGCGGCGTGGGGCAGCCCTTTTCCGGTCGCCTCGCTATTTACATCCACCTGCTCCTGGCAGAAGGCCAGCGCCTGCTCGCCGGAAGCGCAGGCGAAGCGCACCTGGACGCCGGCTGCTTCCATCCCCGCTGCCAGGGCGGCGCGCAACCTGGCATTATCCTCGACCAACAATATGTCCATCCCCATTTACCTGAAGAGCCACGGCGAGACCAGGATCATGACCATCGTCCAGGCCAGGTAGGCGCTGGTCCCCGTGCTGAAGGTGGCTTTCATTTGCTCCGACCAGCTTTGCTGACCCTTGCGTAACAGACGGAAGGCCATCACGCCTAACAGGCAGATGTTGACGCTGTTCCACCCGACCACTGCTAACCTGTTGATGGTCATGCCTCCCTGCGCGGTGCGGAAGAGGATGGCGGAGAGGGCGTACAGGCTGACCAGCAGCGCCAGGAGGATCACCGCCAGGATGCCGCTACGCAGGGCGCGTTGCAGGCGCGGGCTGAGCGCCTCCTCCGCAAGCGGGGTGGCGCCCACCAGCAGCCCCATGATGGCAAACAACATCACGTTGTAGACGATCAACAAGCTGCGATTGTTGAAAGGCGCCATGAAATTAAACGGGATGCTCAGGATGTACACCACCAGCACGCCCAGGGTCAGGGGCAGCAGCAGGCGCATCAGGGTGGCGATCAGCCGGCTCAGCCCCTGGGTGAAGTCCTGCTCGCCAGGAGTGAGGCTGGGGTCATACACGCTGACCACGGCCACCAAGGGGATCAGTCCTGCGCCGCCAGCAGCCATCAAGCGCACCAGCGCCTCGGAGAGGGTGATGTTCAGGGTTTGGAATAAGGCCATGGTGATGCCTCCGAAGGCCATGCCTGCCATCAGGTACAGGCCGGCGGTGATCATCACCTCGATGGATTTGATCAGGAAAGCAAAGCGCTCCACGGCTGCGGATTTCCAGCCTAAGAGCCCGATTCCCAGGCTGATCCAGCAGAGCATGGGCAGGTGTAGCAGCATCAGCTTGGCGTAATCGCTACGGTAACGTTCGGCGACCTGGGGGGTAATCAGGTAGACGTACCCGCTGATCAAGACCAGCGCAGCGGCTATGAGCAGCACATGTCGCCTCTTCTGCCGCGTGGCAAGGGCGAAGAAAATCAAGGCGAAAAGTGTGGCGATTGGCGCCCAATATTTGACGATGAAGGGAATCTCGATATTTCTCACCAGGCTTGGGCTGGTTAAGCCCCAGAAGGTCAAGCCGGTCAACGCAGCCAGGAGGACAGCCAGCTTCCAGTTCCGCGCCGTGGAGCGAGTTCGGGTGGCGGTAGGGACGAGTTGGCTAAAACGTTGCGCCCAGGCCGCATAGAGCAGGTTTTCCGGCGCCTCCTGGTGGCAGGCGAGCAGGTCGGCAGCGAACGCTTCGGCGTCGCCCTGGCGCAGGGCGGCCTGATAGGCCTCTTCCAGCTCCTTTGGGGAGCTGTGATGTTGCTGGATGATGGGCAGGTAGCTCATGTGCACTCCTTTCGCTGCCAGGCGGCGCCAGATGAGGTCAGACGAAGGCTTGTGCAGGCCGGACTACTCGAAGCCGCCTGGCGGGGGTTATCTGGCGGTTAGTATGGAGCATACCTCCGCTGGCAAG
>JAQUAE010000302.1 GCA_028687395.1 Anaerolineales bacterium
AGATCGTGTCCCCGGAGCCCACGGTGTAGGTGGTGGGGTGCGACTTGAGGGCGCGCTTGCCGGGGAAGGGTCGCCCGGACTGGGGGATTTTAAGCACGGTGCCGGTGGCGAAAGTGCTGCCGCCGGATAGTCCGCTCAGGCGCAGCATCTCCTCCGGGTTCACGTCGAAGCGGCGGGCGATGCAGTAGGGGTGTTCGCCCTTCTGCAGGGCGTAGGTTTTCGGGATGCCTGGGGTTTGGGTGGGCACCACTACCTTCTGCGGCGCTTGGGTGGCGGCTCCCTGGGGCGCCACGGTGGCTTCGACAGCCGGCTGGGATGCAACGGGCGCCTCCGCGGATTCGGCGGGAGCCGCCGTCGCCTGGGCGCTTCCCGGGCCGAGCATGGCTACTGCAGTTTGGGTGGCAAAGCTCTCCAACTGCGCCATGACGTCATCCATCGCCCCGGGCACGGGGAAAGTGCCCTCGACGGTCGTGGCAGTGACCTGTGGCGCTTTCGAAGCGGGTTTGACGCAGGCTGAGAGAATCAGAATGAGCGAGGCAATCACGACCAGAGGTAGGATGCGTTTGTTTTCCATAGAAAGGTCTCCTTATCGGTCACCCGCGTTGCATATCGAAGCATCCGTGTGACGCCAGAGCGGCTTATCGCCAGAGATTTCCGGGTTCGTGATGTAATTTGCAATGATGGTAGCACAATCCGGCGGAAGCGTCAAGCAAATTGCATAAAATTTTGTCACGCCCAACAATCTTGTGGAATAAAATGTAATCGACCGCCACGGCGGCGCCTCCTGGAGTGGACATGCAAGGAGCTCCCGACCGTAAGGAGATGCAAGAATAGCGCCAGGTGAAAGGCGAGATTCTCGGACAAACCCAGATGGGAGGGGGGCCGGCTCAGCGTAATCCGGGAGGAAAAGGAGTGAAGGTTTTCACTTAAACAGTGGCCGCGCGGCGATGCACCGCGCGGCTGATATGTGAATTATGAGATTGTCGTTGAGGATTAGTACCGGCGTCCGCTGCCCCGCTCGCTACGCCTGCCACCTCCACCGAAAGACTGCTCCCGCGGAGGGCGGGCTTCGCTCACCGTGATGTTCCGCTGGCCGAGCGAGTAGTTGTTCAGGCGCTTGATTGCTTCCTCGGCGGCGTCGTCATTTTCCATTTCGACGAAGCCGAAACCACGCGAGCGACCGGTCATGCGGTCGGTGATCACGGTGACTGAAACAACCGTCCCAACCTCGGCGAACAACTGGCGCAGTTCTTCTTCGGTGGTCGAGTAACTCAGGTTGCCGACGTATAATTTTTTGGCCATTGAAAATCCTTTCACGCAAATGAGGAACTAGAGGGCTACGACGTCTTTGGCCTGCAGCCCTTTGGGGCCATGCTCGATGGTGAACTCGACACGCTGGCCCTCAGTCAGGGAGCGGTAACCATCGGATTGCACCGCAGTATAGTGGACGAAGACGTCTTCGCCATCATCCCGCGAGATGAACCCATAGCCCTTGCTGGCGTTGAACCACTTGACGGTTCCTTGGACACGTTCGGACATAATTCTGCTACTCCTTGTAAATATATATGAACTGATTAGGTCTAAAAGGTTCACTGCCGGAAAGCAAGCGACCGCCTGAAGTTCTGGCGGTCGCTCCGAAACCGAACAGACGCCTTCTTCCTCCTACCAAACAGGACTATACCAGAATGGACAAAATCTGTCAATTCTTTGGAAGGAGGTACGAATGTGAGAGCACTTCGAAATTCGGGTGAAACTTCAACCATCTTTCGTATCACCTGAGGACACCTTCTGTTCCTCAAGTTCTTGAAAGCGGTATCCGAAACCGCGCTCGTTGTGCACGAAGCGTGGGTTCTCCGCATCCGGTTCGATTTTTTGGCGCAGATGCCAGATGTAGCGGCGAACGTAACCCACTTCCTCCTTGTATTGGGGACCCCACACCTCCTTAACCAATTCATCAGGCGAGACGACCTCCCCTGCGTGATGCATCAATGTCACCAGCAGCCTGAACTCTGTTGGCGTAAGTTGGATTTGCGTTTCTCCTCGCTGGACCTGTCGAGTGCGCAGATCGACGCGCATCTCACCAATTCGCAACACTTCAGGCTGATCCTCGTTGCGACCGGAGCGCGCCAACACTGCCTTGATGCGCGCCTCCAGTTGGGCAAAGGAAAATGGTTTGGTGACATAGTCGTCCGCACCCAGCGAGAATCCGCGCAGGACGTTGGGCTCCTCATCCCGGGCGGTGAGCATGATGACGGGGAGATCGCTCATCTCGCGGATCCGGGAGAGAATTTCCCATCCGTCCCGTAGAGGCATGGTCACATCCAGCACCACAAGGGCTGGGTGATGGGTGAACATGGCTCGTAAACCCTCACCCCCATTCCTGGTGATGCGAACGGAATAGCCCTGTTTCTCGAAATAGGTTCCCAGGAGCTCGGTCAGGCTTTCATCATCGTCGATTAATAAGAGTTCAGTCATCCTCGGGGACCTCCCCAGCAACTGCCAATTTCAGCTTAAAGGCTGATCCGGGTGTCTCGTTGAAAGGGTGAACAGGTGATTCCACTGTCAACTCACTTCCCTGTCCCTCTGCCAGCGCCCGGGCGAAATATAACCCCAACCCCCATCCGCGGTTTTGGATGCGATCGCCGCGCTCAAAACGCACGAATCGTTTAAAAATTTGGGATTGTTTATCTATTGGAATACCGGGACCGTAGTCGATGATCTGGATTTCAACTGAGCTGTTGTTTACCTGGGCTGAGATCACCACCGGTTTGTTGGCAGGGGAGTACTTGTCCGCGTTTGAGAGTAGGTTGCAAAAGATCTCTTCAAGATATATTTCATCTGCCCACACGGGAGGCAGGTATTCAGGGATCGACCAGGACACCTCTCGCTTGCTGGCTGCATAGACGGTCTCGACTGCCCTGCGCAACAGGGGGTATAGCGCCGTGGGCCCCATGTTGAAGGTCAATTTGCGTGCTTCCATTCGGGAGACATCCAGAATCGTCTGCACGAATTGGGTTAGATGGGAACTTTCACGGGCGATGACCTCCAGAATATGCCGGGATTCTGGCGGCAGATCTGCCCCATTCTGCAAAGCCATCTCCAGCCCCCCATTAAGGGTGGTAAGGGGGCCACGCAGTTCGTGGCTGACCAGGGAGACGAATTCGGACTTGAGCCGATCGAGTTCCTGTAATTCCACATTCGCCTGAGCCAGCTCCCGGTTGCGTACCTCGAGTTCTCGAGTGCGCTCCAGCACCAGTTTTTCCAGGCTGTGATTTAAAGCCTCCAACTGTCTGCTGGTAGTGATTTGTGCGTCGA
>JAQUAE010000303.1 GCA_028687395.1 Anaerolineales bacterium
GAAGCACCGCGGCATCAGCGCTTTCGTCATCGACGCCAAGGCGCCCGGCTTCAGCGTAGGCAAGAAAGAGCCCAAGCTGGGCATCCGCGCCTCGGCCACCAGCGAGATCGTCTTCGATAATTATCGCGTCCCGGCCGAGAACCGTATTGGCGAGGAGGGGGAGGGGTTCAAGATCGCCATGGCGGTGCTGGACGCGGGACGGATCGGCATTGGGGCGCAGGCGCTAGGCATCGCCGAAGCCGCCTACCAGGCCAGCCTGGCCTACGCCAGCGAACGGGAGGCCTTCGGTCAGAAGATCGGCGAGTTTCAGGGCATCTCGTTCAAGCTGGCGGACATGAAGGTGCGCATTGAAGCCTCGCGCATGCTGGTCTACAACGCGGCGCTGGCCAAGGAGCGCTCTAAGCAGGCCGGCGAGCGCTTCACGCTGGAAGCCTCGATTGCCAAGTTGTTCGCCTCCGAGACGGCCATGTTCGCCGCTCACACCGCAGTGCAAATCCACGGCGGCATCGGCTACAGCAAGGAATACCCGGTCGAGCGCTACTTCCGGGACGCCAAGATCACGGAAATCTACGAGGGCACCAGCGAAATTCAGCGCATGGTGATCGCCAGAATGGAGACCGGCTTGCGATAGGGGGCGTCATCGGCCGACGACCACTATGGGCCACATTGCCGCGTATTTCCTGCTTGCCCTGCTGCTGATCGCCGGGCTGGCCCTCTGGTGGGTAAGCAGGCGCCGGCAGGGATTCTCCTTCCTGGAGGAGCAGGCTGGCGTGGCGGCCTTCGCGCTACACCGCCCGGACCTGCATGGCTGGCGGCAGCGCCTGGGGAGCGCCGCGGCCAGATTCGCCTGGCCAAAGCAAGAGTCTGCTGCGCTGGAGGATCCGCCATCGATCGAGGAGGCAGGGGCAGCGCCGGTCGGAGAGGTGCACAGCCAGGTCATCTCCGCGGACGGCGTGGCCCGGGTACAGGTGACCGTCGAGCTGCCGCCCGAATCGGGCGTGCAGGTCACCATCACGCACACCCGCGGCGAGGGGGTGCGCGTGGACCAGCGCCCGGCTAGCGGAATAATCGCCGGCGGCTGGTGGTCGCGGAGCTCACGCCGCCTGGGCGAGGTGCTCGGGGCGTTGAAGGTTGCCGGCCTGGCGAATCTGCGCAGCCTGGAAGCGAGCCTTTTTATTCTGGCCGTGCTGGTCTACCTGACCACCCGCCTGGTGGGCTTGCAGGACTACCCGATTTACTTCTTCACCGACGAGGCAATCCAGACGGTGAGCGCCGCCGACCTGATCCGGGCCGGTTTCCGCGACGCGGAGAAGATCTTCCTGCCCACCTATTTCAAGAACGGCTCGTTCTACAACCTCAGCCTGAGCGTATACTGGCAGGTGCTGCCCACGCTGCTCTTCGGCAAGTCGCTGCTCATCACGCGGCTGGCAGCGGTGCTGGCCACCTTGCTGGCTGTCCTGGCGGTGGGTTTGATCCTCAGCCAGTTCTTCGGCGTGCGGCGCTTCTGGCTGGGCGTCATGCTGCTCTCGATCACCCCGGCCTGGTTCCTGCACTCGCGCACCGCCTTCGAGACGGCGCTCTTCTCCAGCCTGTACGCGGCTTTCCTGTACGCCTACCTGGTCTACCGCTACCGCTCGCGGCGCGCCCTGTCCGCCGCGCTGGCCTGCGCGGCGCTGTGCTTTTACGCCTACAGTCCCGGGCAGGTGGTGATCGCCGCTACCGGCGTCCTGCTCTTGCTCAGCGACCTGCGCTACCATTGGGAAAACCGGGGGATGTGGTGGCGGGCGGCGCTGCTCGCCCTCGTCCTGGCGGCCCCCTACCTGCGCTTCCTGGATTACCGCTCTAGCGCACCCATCGACCACCTGCGCATCCTGGATTCCTACTGGTTGGAGCCGATTTCGCTGGGTGAAAAACTGGCTCGCTTCGCCTCCACCTACCTGTACGGGCTCAATCCGGCGTACTGGTTCATCCCCAACGACCACGACCTGCAGCGCCACCTGATGAAGGGCTACGCCCACCTGCCCATATTCAGCCTGCCCTTCTTCGCGGTGGGATTAGCCCTGCTGGTCAAGCACTGGCGCTCGGCAGCCCACCGGGTTTTGTTGATCGCCCTGCTGGCGGCACCCACCGGCAGCGCCCTGGTGGGCATCGGTGTCACCCGCGTGCTGGCCTTCACCATCCCCGCCAGCCTGACCAGCGCCCTCGGCCTGGCGGCTGCGCTGGACTGGTTGGAAGCCTGGCGCAGCCGGGGACGGGGGGAGGAGAGCGCTGTGACTCCAGGTGAGGAGACCACCAATGGCGCGCCGCTATTCAGCAGCCCGGCGGTGGGGCGGCTGGCTTCGCGCAGGGCGTGGGTCTCGCTGGGCGTCTTCACCCTCTTGGCGGGGATAAACCTGTTCATGCTGTGGGACGCCCTGATCCACGGCCCGACCTGGTTCCAGGACTACGGGCTGTACGGCATGCAGTACGGCGCGCGGCAGGTCTTCGGCGAGTTCGCTCGGCAATACTTGAGTGCGGAGCCGGGAGAGGACCTGTACATCTCCTCGCTGTGGGCGAACGGGACGGACGTATTCACGCGCTTCTTCCTCACCCCCGAAGAGCAGAAGGGGGTGCGGCTGGGCTCGGTGAACACCTACCTGCTCGAACGGCGCGAGCTGGACGCCAGCACCACCTTTGTCTTCACCCAGGAGGAGTACCTGGAGGCGCTGAACAACCCCAAGCTGGAGGTGACCCAGGTCCTGAAGACCCTGCCCTACCCGAACGGCGCGCCGGGCTTCTACGTGCTCAAGATGGCCTACAGCGAGGGAGCGCAGGCGATCTTCGAGAAGGAAGCCGTCACCCGCCGCCAGCCGGTAAGCGGCGAGGCGCAGGTGCTGGGGCAGGCGGCGCGGGTCGAGTACTCCGCCATCGAGTCCGGCCAGGTGGCGGACATGTTCGATGGCGACCGTTATACCGTGGTGCGCGGCTACGAAGCCAACCCCTTCGTGGTCGACATCCGGTTTTCCCAGGCGGTGCAGGTGAGCGGCCTGGCGGCGGACTTCGGCTCGATGGACTTCACCCTGAGCGTGCTGGTTTACCCCGAGGGGGCGCAGGAGCCGGTGACCTTTGCGCGTACCTATCGCAACCTGGCGGACGATCCGCACGTGGAGCTGCTCCTGGATGGCGAAACCTTCGTCACCAAGCGGGTGCGCATCGAGGTGTTGAGCCTGAACGCCGGCGAGAAGGCCAAGATCCACGTGCGCGAGCTGCAGGTATTACCCTGAGGCATCATTTTTTCTTCTAAGGAGGCAGGCATTGAAAGCGGTTTATTTCCAC
>JAQUAE010000304.1 GCA_028687395.1 Anaerolineales bacterium
GGCGGGGTGGGCGCCCTCCAACCAGGCGCACAGCGTCGGCCCAATGTTGAAGCTCAGGCGAGCGAAATTGCCCAGCTCGACGTTGGGCAGGTAGCACTCCGCGTAGATGCGTTCGTTCCAGTTGGGGAATGGGGCTGCGCCTGGCTCGATGGGAATCTGGCCGCTGAAGGGGTCCTCGCGCGGCGGCTGGTAGAAATGCCCGTGAATGCTGAGGTAACGGGATGGCATATGCGGTAAGGTGACCGGGCTGTATTCTACCTCAAAAGCGAGGCGGGGTGGGCAGCCCGGGAGTGCATTCCTTGAGTACAAAGGTGTACAATTGAGGCAACTCAAAGCCAATCCAGAGGTGCGCCTGCGTATGCACGCCAACGGCACAACGCGGCAACTCAAAGTGCTTTACCTGGCGGCCGAAGCTTACCCGCTGATCAAGGTCGGTGGGTTAGGGGACGTGGCCGGTTCGCTGCCACGCGCCGTTCGGGCTGTTGCTCACCAGGAAACTGAGCTCCCTATCGACATCGACATCTGCCTGGTGCTCCCCTTCCACGGCAGCATCCAGCGCCATGGGCGCTCGCTGCGCCGCCTGGCCTCATACAACCTGGCGCTACCCGGCGGGTCACTGCCTGTGGAAGTCCGGGAGACGCGCCTGGACGAGGTGCCGGTGTACCTGCTCTCCGGAGCGCCCATCTCCCAGGAGGCGCCGGTGTATTCGGACGACGCCGGGGTGGATAGCTACAAGTACACCTATTTCTCGCTGGCCGCCCTGGAGCTGACCCGGGCGCTGGCGTGGACGCCGGACGTGGTGCACGCCAACGACTGGCACACCGCCCTCGCCCTGTATGCCATGCGCCGTGGGGAGGAAGCGACCTTCGCCTGTAGCGCCGGGCTGCTCGGCGTGCACAACCTGCCCTACATGGGAGATGGCAGCGGCGCCGCCCTGCGCGCCTTCGGCCTGCCCCCCGCCGACGACGAACGGCTGCCCCGGTGGGCACGCAGTACCCCCCTCCCGCTGGGCTTGCTGGCCGCTGACCACATCGTCACCGTCTCGCCACAATACGCCCGGGAGATTCTCACCCCCGAATACGGGGCTGGCCTGGATGGCTTCCTCGCCGGGCGAAAGGATTCCATCCACGGGATTCTGAACGGCATCGACACCCGGCAGTGGAACCCGGCATCCGACATCGCTCTGGCCGCCAACTACACCGCCGAGACGCTGGAACGCCGCGCGGCCAACAAAGCCACCCTGCTGGACGAATTCGGGTTACAGGAGGGCGAACGCCTCCCCTTGCTGGCGGTCGTCAGCCGGCTGGAGGCGCAGAAAGGCATCGACCTGCTGCCGCCTGCATTGGAAGCCCTGGCTGGCGAGGCCTGGCAGCTCATCCTCCTGGGCAGCGGGAGCCATGAGTTGGAGGAGGCCATGCGCCAGTTCGCCGGGCGCTTTCCAGAGCGGGCGCGCGCCGCCCTGCGCTTCGACAGCGGTCTGAGCCGGCGCCTGTACGCTGGGGCGGATATGCTCCTGCTCCCCTCCCGTTACGAGCCTTGCGGGCTGAGCCAGATGATTGCCATGCGCTATGGATGCCTGCCCGTGGCGCGCGCCGTCGGCGGGTTGCGCGATACCATTCACGATGTACATGGCTCCACGGGAACCGGCTTCCTGTTCGCCGAAGCCACCCCCCAAGATTTCGCCTCCGCCATCCGCCGCGCCCTGGACGCCTACCAGGACGCCGCGCTGTGGGAGAGCATGCAACGCAACGCCATGGCCCAGGATTTCTCCTGGGAACGCTCCGCCAAGGAGTACATCCACCTTTACCTGCACGCCTCAAAAGAAGCCAAGCAGAAGAGGAGAGGATCACCATGAAAACACGCGCTGTCATCCTGGCTGGCGGTGAGGGGTCGCGCCTGGGAATCCTGACCGCCAAGCGCACCAAGCCGGCTGTGCCCTTCGCCGGGAAGTATCGCATCATCGACTTCACCCTGTCGAATTGCGTGAACTCGGGCATCTTCGACGTGATGATTCTGGCGCAATACCGCCCACACTCCCTGATCGAGCACATCGGTGCTGGCGGTCCGTGGGACCTGAACCGGGATTTCACCGGCGGTGTGCGCCTGTATACTCCCTATAAAGGGCGCGGCGTCTCCGACTGGTACCTGGGGACGGCGGACGCAGTGCAGCAGAACTTCAGCTTCATCAAGAGCAACAAACCCGAGTTCGTGTTGATCCTCTCGGGTGACCACGTCTACGAGATGAACTACGACGCCATGATCGCCTTCCACCAGGATCACGACGCCCAACTCACCATGGCAACCATCAGCGTGCCGGCTGCGGAAGCCAGCCGCTTCGGGATTGTGGAGGTGGGTAAGGACTACCGCGTCACCTCCTTCGTCGAAAAACCGCCAGCGCCGACCTCTAACCTGGTAAACATGGGCGTGTACATTTTCAACCTGGAGACCCTGGATCGCGTCTTGTGGCACGACCACCTCGACGAGAACTCGTCGCATGATTTCGGCAAGGACATCCTGCCGCGCATGGTGGCGGAAGGGGCGCGCATCCACGCTTATCCCTACACCGGTTACTGGGTGGACGTGGGCACGGTCGAATCGTACTGGTCCGCCCACATGCAGTTGCTGCCGCCCAAACCGTCTATCGACCTGGGCGACCGCTCCTGGATCATCCACACCCGCACCGAGGAGCGCCCACCCGTGCGCATCGCGGACAACGCCACGATACGCGACAGCATGATCACCGACGGCTGCGTCATCGAGTCGGGCTGCACCATCGAGAACTGCATCCTCTCCCCCGGCGTGCGCGTCCTCAGTGGCGCGGTCATCCGCCAATCGGTCATCCTGACCGACACGATGATCCACAGTGGAGCTGTGATCGAACGCGCTATCATCGACAAGCGCGTCAGCGTGGGTGAAAACGCGCACGTCGGCGCCCTGGTGGACGAGAACGCCATCGCCATGGTGGGCAAGAACAGCCAGGTGCTGCCCAACATGGTCGTGGAAGCCGGCGGGATCATCGGCGCGGATGTCATCCCCAGCGACTACCCCGCCGACACCGTGCGACAGGGGGACTACATCCTGACCAAACGCATGCCTTATGAAACTTGAACGCTCGGGGGGCATCCTGCTGCACCCCACCAGCCTGCCCGGCCGCTACGGCATCGGTGACCTCGGCCCGCAGGCCTGGCGCTGGGTGGATTTCCTGGCCCGCGCCGGTTGCCGGATTTGGCAGACGCTGCCTCTAGGCCCCACAGGCTTCGGCGACTCGCCGTACCAGTGTCTTTCCTCCTTCGCGGGCAA
>JAQUAE010000305.1 GCA_028687395.1 Anaerolineales bacterium
TTCGAGAATTTGAAGGAGGCGCTTGAGAAACTGCAGCTCAATGACGCCTCCCTGATCTATGAACCCGAAACCTCGCAAGCGCTCAATTTCGGCTTTCGCTGCGGTTTTCTGGGTATGTTCCACATGGAAATCGTACAGGAGAGATTGGAGCGAGAGTACGACCTGGATATTATCGTGACGGCGCCATCCGTCGAATATGAGGTCCTCATGCGCAGCGGTGAAATCCGGCGCATAAACTCCCCCGCGGAACTGCCTGAAGAAGACAGTATTATGGAGATCCGCGAGCCATGGATGCAATTAGAAATCTTCACCCCAACCGAGTTTTACGGGACGGTGATGGATTTAACCACCAAGCGGCATGGCGTGTTTACCAGGCAGGAGTATCCTGCACCCAACCGGGTGCAGCTCTTCTTTGAAATACCGTTAGCCGAGATTATCGTTGATTTTTTTGACCAGTTGAAATCGCGCACCCGTGGGTACGCCTCGATGGATTACCATTTCTTGGAGTACCGAGTCGATGAGCTGGTGAAGCTGGAGATACTGGTTAATGAGGAGCCGGTGGATGCCTTTGCTACGATCGTGCATCGTGATGATGCTTACCATAAGGGGCAGGCGATCATCACCAAGTTGAAGGATATCATTCCGCGCCAGTTGTTTGTGGTGCCGATACAAGCCAGCGCAGCCGGTAGGGTGATCTCGCGGGCAAACGTAAAAGCCTTGCGCAAGGATGTCTTGGCCAAGTGTTATGGCGGCGATATCACGCGCAAGAAAAAGTTACTCGAAAAGCAAAAGCGCGGCAAACGGCGGATGAAGATGGTTGGGAATGTGGAGATCCCTCAAGAGGCTTTCCTGGCCGTTCTTCGCTATGGGGAGGATTGAGATCATACACAACCGCTCAATTGAACAGCGAGGTGATTGGCGCCATATCCTTCCCGGGGTGGTCATCAGTGGGATTGCGATAGGTGTGTTGATTTTTCTGGCTGACCTTGAGCTCTTCATAGGAGCGCTTCGTCTGGCAGATTATCGCATGGTGTTGACCGCCATGTTTCTCACGCTGGTGTGGTTGGCGGTGCGTGGCATCGTCTGGCTGCTGTTGTTGGAAGGGCAGGCTACCTATCGGCAGGTGTTCATCACCATAAATGAGGGATACCTGTTGAATAACCTGCTCCCCTTTCGCCTCGGCGAACTGGGTAGGGCGTACCTGCTTGGGCGAAAAGCCGGGCTCAACTTTTGGCGTGTGCTTTCCAGCATCGTGGTCGAACGTTCCCTGGATCTGGCAATCGCTGCCGGGTTGCTTTTGATCACCCTGCCCTTCGTTGTTGGCGCCCGGTGGGCTCAGCAAGCTGCCTTCGGGGTGGGGATAATTACCTTCTTGATCCTCGCGGGCCTGTACCTGGTTGCCCACAACACAGACCGTGCTATCCTTTGGTTCCAGAGACTAGCTGACCGCTGGGCACTGCTCAGCCGGTTGGGAGGTAAGGCTATACCGGCGTTTATCGGTGGTTTGGGAGTGTTCACCGAACCGCGGCGATTCCTGCTGGTTGTCGGAATGATGCTGCTCAACTGGCTGGTGGCAGTGGGACAATACTATGCCTTTTTAGCTGCTTTTTTCCCTCACCCCAGGTTGCTTTGGGCGGGGTTTGGACTCGGCGTGGTTGCCCTGGGCATTGCCGCGCCTTCCTCGCCCGGGGCGGTGGGTGTGCTGGAACTCTCCTTGGTAGGGGCGTTGGCTGTCTTTGGCTTACTCCCTTCCATTTCCCTTGCCGCTGCAGTAACTATTCATCTAACTGGCTATTTAATCGCTGGGGCGATAGGCGCCTATGGTTTAGCGAGGGATGGAGAATCGTTGTGGGGCTTATACCGGAACCTTCGCCAGATGAATGTGTCTGAACGGGAATAACGCTTCTCGCAAGAGGTATATTCCAAGCACGACCATGCCTGGAAAATCAATGCGCATTTTTATCGCCCTGACCTACTATCGTCCCCATTACTCCGGTTTGACGATCTACGTTGAACGTTTGGCGCGCGCGTTAGCCGAGCGCGGGCATCGCGTGACGGTGCTGACCTCTCGTTACGATCCCCAACTTGAATCCCATGAGGTGCGCGATGGGGTCGAGGTGATCCGTTTGAACGTTCTGATGAGAATCAGCAAAGGGGTTCTGATGCCCGCCATGCCGCTGTGGGCGCTGAAACTGGCCAGGCGCGCCGATGTGGTTAGCCTGCATGTCCCCCAATTGGATGCGGCGTTTATTTCTCTGATCAGTCGATGGCTGGGAAAACCCACCTTATTGACTTACCATTGTGATTTGCGTTTGCCAAAGGGTCTCATCCATAAGCTAGCTAACCAGGTATCCCATTTGGCGAATCGCCTCTCGGCCCTTGCCTCACACGCCATCGTAACCAATACGCGCGATTATGCAGAAAACTCGAGCTTCCTTCAGCATTACTTGAAGAAATTGCAAGTCATCCCCCCGCCTGTCACTTTACCAGCTATCCAACAGGCCGATGTCAGCGCGTTTCGCCAAAAAGCCAATATCCTGCCCGGTCAACGCATTATTGGTATGGCCGCACGACTGGCTGCAGAAAAAGGGATCGAGTACCTGGTACAGGCCTTGCCCCTCGTGCTGCAACGGCACCCACATGCCAGAGTGCTTTTTGTCGGGCAATATCAGGATGTCTTCGGCGAGGAGGTGTATGCGCGCAAATTAGCACCGATGATACAGGAGCTTGGGGAGCACTGGACCTTTATGGGTGTGCTGCCTCCAGCCGAATTTGCGGCTTTCTTGCGCCAGGCTGAAGTGACCGTGTTGCCCAGCTTGAACAGCACCGAATCGTTCGGGATGGTGCAAATCGAATCGATGGTCTGCGGCACGCCTGTGGTTGCCTCGGACCTGCCAGGCGTACGCCAACCTGTTCTCACCACGGGGATGGGGCGCCTTGTCCCCGTCGCGGATGCTGCTGCGCTTGCCGAGGCGATCATCGCCATATTGGATGACCCCGAGAGCTATCAGGGAGATCCGGACCGGATAGCACAGGAATATGCCTCAGAGCGGGTGGCAGCGTTGTATGAGTCAGCATTCGACTCGATCTCTCGAAAATGATCCTGGCAGCTAAGGGACAGAAACCCCGATTACAAACGTGCAGGAATGGCAAACACAGATTACCTCTGGCTTCATATCCGCGAACTTCCCTACTTCCGCTCCCTTGTTCGAGCGGTCGAAGCGCGGTTTTATGAAGATATTCCCTTGCCTGCCCCAACACTGGACGTGGGATGTGGCGATGGACATTTTGCTGGGG
>JAQUAE010000306.1 GCA_028687395.1 Anaerolineales bacterium
GAAGGCAAGTTGCTCAAGGATAACCCCGGCGCGGCGCTGATCGACCTGGGGGAGGGGGTGGTCTGCGTGGAGTTCCACACCAAGATGAACGCCCTGGACGCCGACATCTTCGACATGCTCAATACCGCGATGGACCTGGTCGAGGGGGATTTCGAAGGGATGGTGATGGGGTCGGACTTCGAGCATTTCAGCGCTGGAGCCAACCTGTTCATGGTGGTGATGGCTGCCCAGAGCGGCATGTGGGACCAACTGGCCGAGACGGTGAAAAAGATGCAGGACATGAACATGCGCATGCGCTACTTCCCCAAGCCAGTGGTAGCAGCGCCGGCAGGCCTCGCCCTGGGAGGCGGGGTGGAGATCATGATGCACGCCAGCCGGGTGGTGGCTGGCCCCGAGCTCTACCTGGGCCAGGTGGAATTCGGCCCGGGGGTAATTCCCGCGGGTGGCGGCACGAAGGAGCTGGTGCGGCGCATCGTCAACCCGCCCATGCGCACCAAGGACAGCCTGGCGCTGCCCTACCTGCAGCGCGTCTTCGAGCTGATCGGGCTGGCGAAGGTCTCCACCAGCGCCGAAGAAGCCCGTTCGATGGGTTTCTTGAGCAGCACCGACCGGGTGATCATGAACCGCAGCCACCTGCTTGCCGAAGCCAAAGCCGAAGTGCTACACATGGTAGCGACCGGTTACCACCCGCCCCTGCCTGAGAAGGTTTACGCTGCGGGGAGGGACGCCCTGGCCGCCATGCGCGTCGGCGCCTACATGATGCAGAAGGGCGGCTACATCACCGAGCACGAGCTGTTGATGGCCGGCAAGCTGGCGTACATCATGACCGGCGGCGAGCTCAGCCAGCCCACCTGGGTGGACGAACAATACATCCTCGACCTGGAGCGGGAGGCGTTCCTGTCGTTGTGCGGTGAGGAGAAGACGCAACAGCGCATGTGGAACATTCTGCAAACCGGGAAGGTATTGCGCAATTGATGAGGAGGCGAAATGATGAGTGGAATCGATCCATCGCGTGAAGCGGTAATCGTCGCTACGGCGCGCACCGCTGTGGGCCGGGCCAAGCGCGGCAGCCTGGCGACCGTGCGCCCGGACGAGATGGCTGCCGCGGTCATCCAGGAGCTGCTCAAGCGGGCACCAGGCCTTGATCCTGCCGCTGTAGAGGACGTTATCCTGGGGTGCGCTTTCCCGGAAGGGGAGCAAGGCATGAACATGGCTCGCCTGGTGGGCTTGCGCGCCGGGCTCCCCGACTCCGTGCCCGCCGAGACGATCAACCGTTTTTGCTCCTCGGGAATGCAGAGTATCGCCCACGCCGCCTTTGCGATCATGGCCGGGGGGATGGAGCTGGCTATCGCCGGCGGGGCTGAATCGATGAGCATGGTGCCCATGGCGGGTTTCAAGTTCTCGCCGATGCCCTACCAGGCAGAAAACACCCCTGAAGTGTTTACCTCGATGGGCCTGACGGCCGAAAACGTGGCCGAACGCTACAACGTCAGCCGCGCCGACCAGGACGAATTCGCCCTGCTCAGCCACCAGCGCGCCGTCGCCGCGGTGGAATCGGGACGCTTCGACCCGGAGATCGTGCCCCTGCCGGTGGAGGTGGTGGAGATGGGTGCCAACGGGTCGCCGCGGGTCAAAACCTTCGTTTTCCAACGGGATGAAGGCCCGCGCCCTGACACCAGCCTGGAGGCGCTGGGCAAGCTCAAACCGGCCTTCAAGGAGGGAGGCACGGTCACGGCGGGCAATTCCTCGCAGATATCGGATGGCGCCGCCGGGGTGGTGATCGCCTCTCGCCAGAAAGCCGCCGAACTCGGCCTGAAGCCGCTGGCGCGCCTGGTCGCCTTTGCGGTCGGCGGCGTCCCGCCGGATGTCATGGGCATTGGACCCATCGTGGCCATACCCAAAGCGCTCAAGCTGGCGGGGTTGAACCTGAAGGACATCGGCTTGATCGAGCTGAATGAGGCGTTTGCCGCGCAGAGCCTGGCGGTGATCCGCGAATTGGGGTTAAATCAAGAGACCACCAATGTGAACGGTGGGGCGATTGCCCTCGGTCACCCGCTGGGCTGCACCGGCGCCAAGCTGACCACCCAGCTCATCTACGAGATGAAGCGCCGGGACGTCCATTTCGGTATGGTGTCCATGTGCATCGGCGGGGGGATGGGCGCCGCCGGCATCTTCGAGAACCTGGCGAATTGAATAGAGTGAAAAGGAGTAGAACCCATGGCAGATATTAGCGTAAGGCAACTGGTGCTCAACCACGAGAAAGCGTTCATGCCGGAGAAAGCCGCGGGCGTGAACGCGGTTATCCAGTACATCCTCACCGGCGAGGAGGGCGGCGATTGGATCGTCACCCTGCAAGACGGCAAGTGCACGGTCGCCGAGGGCAAGGCAGAAAAGCCCACCATGACCCTCACCGCAGACGCGCAGGACTTCAAGGATGTGCTCACCGGCAAGGTCAACGGTATGCAATACTTCATGCAGGGCAGGCTCAAGCTGGCCGGTGACCTGAACCTGGCCATGAAGCTAACCACCTTCTTCAAGATGAGCTGATCGGGGAAGCCCGTCACGCTCTTTTACCCCTGTTACGCAAGCGGTTTCTGGGAGGTCCACTTCTGCACGCCAGGGGAGGGTAAGTGGGGTTGCGCGAGAAAGCTTGGCGCAACCCCACGATTATCTCGCCCCTGCGTAAGTCCTAATGATGTTACTCGTCGAAGGGCGCTGCCACCACTCTGGCCCGGATAAACGCTTCCAGCGTGGCGATCTCCTTCTTAACCTCAGCCAACAGCTCCGCTTCTGGGACAATGTGCTTCTCCTGCTGGTCGCGGCGCTTGAACTCCACCCCCCCCTGGTGCATCGCCCGTTCGCTCACCGTCAGGCGGATGGGGAGCCCGATCAGGTCGGCATCATTGAACTTCACCCCCGGGCTTTCCTCGCGGTCGTCGTAGAGCACTTCGACGCCCGCTTCGTTTAATAACGCATACACCTCATCCGCCATTTCGGCTACCTGGTCACCTTCCTTGCCGCTCAGCGCCACCAGGTGCACCTGGTAGGGGGCAATGCTGATCGGCCAGACCAGGCCGCTGCCATCGTGGTGCTCCTCGGCGACGCAGGCCAGCAAGCGCCCGCTGCCAATGCCGTAAGAGCCCATGATCACCGGCTTCTCCTGCCCGTCCCGGTCGAGAAAAGTGCAGCCCATGGCGTCGCTGTAGCGTGTGCCCAGCTTGAATATGTTGCCCACCTCCACGCCGCGCACCGAGCGCAGCAATCCACCGCACTTGGGACAGGCGTC
>JAQUAE010000307.1 GCA_028687395.1 Anaerolineales bacterium
ATCGCCAGCTCACGGAGCTGGCCGCCCGGCAGGGGAAGCGCTTCTATTTCGAATCGGCGGTGATGGACGGGGCGCCTATCTTCTCACTCTTCCGCGAGGCGTTGCCCGCAGCCCGGGTGCGCGCCCTGCGCGGCGTGCTCAACTCGACCACCAACCTGATCCTCAGCCGCATGGAGGCAGGTGAAGCCTTCGACCAGGCAGTGGCTTACGCCCAGTCGATCGGCATCGCCGAGACCGACCCGAGCGGCGACGTGGACGGGTGGGACGCCGCCATCAAGGTGGCCGCCCTGGCGACGGTGCTGATGAACGCGGCGCTCAAGCCGGCCGACGTCCAGCGGCAGGGCATCCGTGAGATCACCCCGCAGCACATTTGCCAGGCGCGCCAGCAGGGTAAGCGCTGGAAGCTGGTCTGTTCGGCGGCGTGGGAGGGGGAGCGGCTGGCCGGGCGCGTGGCGCCCGAGATGGTCGCACCGGATTCGCCGCTCTACACCGTGGACGGCACCACCTCGCTGGTGCAATTCGAGACCGACGTGCTGGGGCCGCTGACCTTGATCGAAGCCGACCCGGGACCGGAAACCACCGCCTACGGCTTGCTGGCGGATTTCATCCACGCCGCCCAGGCGGATGGGCCCGGCAGGGGTTGAGCCTGTCTTGAGAAAGGGGGTTGGATTCAACTTGCTTTAGAACGTTTTTTAGTGTATTTTTAGGGTGGTCTGGCAACGCGCTCACATTGAGGCAATTTAACAATCGAATTCCCAAGACGCCAAAGGAGGGCTTTCCATGGAAATTCTCCAATCCGGGATGGGCGAGTTGTTCCAAGCGCCGGACGTCAACGCCTTCCGGGAGTGGAACCGCAAGAAACCCAAAGGTCTGGTGGACAAGCGCATGACCGCCGCGGAGGCGGTGGGGCGCTTCATCCACGACGGGGACTGCATCGGCACCGAGCTGTACGGCACGGTGCGCTGTCCCGTCTCGCTGGTGAGCGAGGTGGTGCGGCAGGGCAAGAAGGACCTGCGCGTCGCCGGTCAGGGGGTGTACGAGCTGGACCTGCTGCTGGGCGCCAGCCTGGTGCGCACGCTGGACATCACCTACATCGGGCTGGAGGTGTACGGGGTGTCCAATTGCCTGCGCAGGGAGGTGGAGAGCGGGCGGGTGAAGTGCACCGAGTGGAGCAACGCCGGCATCGCCTGGCGCTTCAAGGCTGCGGCGATGGGCGTGCCCTTCATCCCGGTGCGCTCGATGCTGGGCACCGACACGTTGAAGTACAGCGCCGCCAAGGTCATCGAATGTCCCTTCACCGGGAATCCGATGTGCCTGCTCCCTGCCCTGATCCTGGACGTGGGGCTGATCCACGTGCACCGGGCGGACATATATGGCAACGCCCAGATCGACGGCATCAGCGGCTTCGCCGCTGAGATGGCGCGTGCTTCCAAGACGCTGATCCTCTCCACGGAGGAGATCGTCCCCACCGAGACCATCCGCCAGCGACCGGACCGCACTATCATCCCCTACTACCTGGTCGACGCGGTTGTGGAGGCGCCCTTTGGCTCGCACCCCGGCGAGATGTGCTACGTCTACCGGCGCGACGAGCCGCAAATCAAGGAATGGGTGGAGGCCTCACAGACGCCAGAAACCACCCGAGCTTACCTGGATAAGTACATCTACCAGGTGCGCGATCACGTTGAATACCTGGAACGGGTAGGCCGCCAGCGGCTGAACGCGCTGCGCTACCAGTGAGAGGAGGGCGAGATGCAATCCCAGAACGCCAATCCAGGCGGCTACAATCCGGCGGAGCTGTTGATCTGCACCGCGGCGCGGCTGATGCCGGATAACACCACCGCCTTCATCGGCACGGGCATCCCCATGCTGGCGGCTTCGCTGGCGCAGAAGATGCACGCCCCCAACCTGGTGGCGGTGTTCGAATTTGGGGGGATGGGGGCGATACTGGACAAGCTGCCCATGGCGGTGGGGGAGGAGAACACCTTCCACCGCGCCCTCGCCGCAGCGGGCATCTTGGATACCATCGAGGCCGCCCAGCGCGGTTTTATCGAGTACGGCTTCCTGGGCGGGGCGCAGATCGATCCGTACGGGAATCTGAACAGCACGGTGATCGGCGCGCACGACCATCCCAAGGTGCGCCTGCCGGGCAGCGGCGGGGCTAACGACGTGGGCTCGCACTGCTGGCAGACGATCGCCATCATGCGCCAGGACAAGCAGCGCTTCGTGGAGAAAGTGGATTTCATCACCACGCCAGGATACCTGAGCGGACCCGGGGCGCGCGAGGCGGCCGGCTTACCCCCTGGCACGGGGCCGTACCGTGTGGTGACCAACCTGGCGGTGATGGGCTACCACCCGCAGAGCAAGCGCATGATGTTGCTGGCCACCCAGCCGGGAGTCAGCATCGAACAGGTGCTGGAAAACACCGGCTTCGAGCTGTTGGTGGCGGACACGGTGGAGGAGAACCCGCCGCCAACGGACGAGGAATTGCGCCTGCTGCGTGAAGAGGTGGATAAGGACAAGCTGTATATCTAAGCCGCGAGCAAGCCGCGCTGGCGATACCAGTTCAGCGACTCGCTGATCGCCTGGCGGATCGAGCGTGGGGGGCTCAGGCCGAGCTCACGGCGCGCCTTGCTGCAATCGTAGTAGAAATACATACCCGCCCGGTGAAAGGCGTCCGCGCCGATGGGCAGGGAAACTACCCTTCCGGCAATCGCGGCGGGCACGACCAGCATGCGCACCAGCCAGGCGGGCAAGTGTAGCCAGGGCAGGGGAACGCCGGCGACTTCGGCCGCCAGGCTGAGGAACTGGCGGTGGGTCATGTTCTCCCCGCCGAGGACGTAGCGCTCGCCGGCACGGCCGCGCTCCCAGGCTGCCAGGTGACCGTCGACCACGTCCTGGATGTGCACCGCGTTCAGCCCGCCTTGCACCGTCACCGGCAAGCGCCGGCGAGCCACGCGCAGCAGGGCCTCGCCGGAGACGCGGTTCAGGTCGCCCGCGCCGACTACGACGGAGGGGTTGACGATCACCACCTCCAGCCCGCGGGCGATGGCCTCCTGCGCCTCCAGCTCGGCCCGGTACTTGGCGTAGCCGTACAGCCAGCGGCGCGGCGGGTAATTCCAGGTGTGGGTCTCATTCATTAGAAGGGAACCGGGCGCGCCAGCGGGTACCGGCACGCCCAGCGCGGCGACCGAGCTGGTGAGCACCACGCGCTCCACCCTGGCCTCCCGCGCCGCCTGGAAGAGCAGGCGGGCGCCCCCGGCGGTCACCTCCTGCAGGCGGCGGGGGT
>JAQUAE010000308.1 GCA_028687395.1 Anaerolineales bacterium
GGTGCTTGAAGCGCGCCTGCGTGGTATGAGGGGTGGTGACCAGCGCCGCCGCCTGGGATTGGTGCGCCAATACTGAAGCCGCCAGGCGCATCCAACCCTCAGCGTCCTGCCCGGCCTGGTAGAACTGATGGGTGATGGTGCGCTTGACGTCGGAGGGCAGCTCGGTGTGTCCCATCAACTGGCGCACGAAATAGCGATAACCCTCCTCCGTGGGAATGCGCCCCGCGGAAGTGTGCGGCTGGGTGAGGTAGCCCATCTCACTCAGCGCCACCATTTCGTTGCGCACGGTTGCCGAGCTCACGTCCAGGCGGTAGCGTTCCACCAAGCGATTGGAGCCCACCGGCTGCACGGTCTCGATGTAATCGCGGATGACCAGCGCCAGGATCAACTTTTGGCGTTCATTCAGCTCGTTCATTCTTGCCCTTATTCAATTTAGCACTCTCGATGCGAGAGTGCTAAATTTAGTACAAAAATGATACCACGCCGGGGGGAGAACGTCAAGCGCACCCTCTTGCGGGAGGCAAATTTCTGATATTTAGTTAATGGAACGGGCGGCATCGAGGGGTCCTTGGGGAAGGGGGCGGAAAACTGGCAGGCGGGAGATCAGCAAGCGCTCGACCGCCCTACCGGAGCGGTAACCCGATTTGAGCTGGGAGAGATAGAGCAGAGCGCCATCGCCATACAAGCCATCAGCCAGGACGGGGAAAACCAGGTGGGCCAGGTGAGCGCGGATCTAGTGGGTGCGCCCGGTATGGGGACTGGCCTCCACCAGGGCGAAGCCTCGATAGTGCGCGAGCACGTTCAGCTCGGTGTGGGAGGTTTTGCCCCGCTGGGTGTCCACCACAGTGCGGCGGCGCCGGTCGCCGTCCTTGCGTAGGGGGGCGCACACTTCCCAGTGCTCCCAATCCGGCTCGCCGCTCATCAGCGCCTGGTAGCGCTTGGCCACCAAGCGCCGCTCGAACTGTAGACTCAACTGCTGGTGCGCTTGTGGCGTGCGCGCCAGCACGAGGATGCCGCTGGTTCCCTTATCCAGGCGGTGAACCACCATCACGGTGGGAAATTCGGCAGACAGCAAATTCAACAGACAAGACGCTTCGAGCTGGTAACCGTCCAGCAGTGTGGGCAGGCCGGCTGGCTTGTTGACCACCAGCAGCGCTGGGTCGGCCCAGAGCAGCATGTCGCCGACCTTCCAGGCGCTCATGGCGCATCCGGGTCGTGCGCCTCCTGGTCTTCGCCGCTGTTCCGGGGAGGCAAACCGGCCAGGAAGCGGCGGTCAGCCTCGCTCAAGGGGGCGCTATCCAGCAGGTCGGGGCGGCGCTGCCAGGTGCGCTGCAGGGCCTGCTCGCGGCGCCAGCGCTCGATGCGGACATGATCACCGGAGAGTAGCACCTCCGGCACGCTCCAGCCGCGGAATTCCGGCGGGCGGGTGTAGTGCGGATATTCCAGCAAGCCGGAGGCATAGGAATCATCCTGTGCGCCTTGCGGGTCGCCCAGCACCTCGGGCAGGAAACGGGCTACCGCGTCGATCACGACCAGCGCAGCCAGCTCACCGCCAGTGAGCACGTAATCGCCGATGGAAATCTCGTCGGTGACCAGGTGCTGGCAGACGCGCTCATCAATCCCCTCGTAGCGGCCACACAGCAGCGCCAGGTGAGGCAATTCGGCAAGCTGGCGCGCCACGCCGTGGGTGAACGGGCGCCCCTGCGGGCTGAGCAGGATCACCGGGCAAGCCAGTTCGGCACCCAGGACCGCCTCCACCGCGGCGAAGATCGGCTCGGGCTTCATCACCATCCCGCCCCCGCCGCCGTAGGGCTCGTCATCGGTCACGTGGTGGCGGTCGTACGCCCAATCGCGGATGTTGTGCAGGCGCACCTCTACCAAGCCACGTTGGGCGGCGCGCTGCAGGATACTGGCCTGCAGGTAAGGTTGGAAGACATCAGGGAAGAGAGTGAAGACGTCGAAGCGCATGGCTTCATTCTAGCCGCGAGGGGGTGGAAGTGCAAGGCCGGCCCAGCCAGCCAGGAGCCGATCTCCCCACGCAGGCGCACTTAAGAGTATTTTAACGTTTGGCGCCCTTCACTTGACGCTCGCTTCAAGCGGATGGTATGATGAAATCATGTATCTGCGCGGTAGCAAGTGGACGATGCGGAGTAAACCGCACCGGCGCTCCAACCCCTGGCGTATCATGCTCCTTCTGGCATTGATTGGCGTGGCTCTGTATTTCAACCAGGTGGTGGTGCCGGCCATGCCGCCGATGTTCATCCCCACGCCCACGCCGACGCGCAACCCCGAATCGTACGTCAACGAGGCTGTAAAGCTGTACAGTGAAGGCAAGCTGACCCAGGCCATCGATGCGTATAAAGAAGCCATTTCTTCCGATCCCAACAACCCCTCGAATTACGTGGAGTTGGCGCGGCTGCAGGCTTACTCCGGTAACTACTCCGAAGCGCTGGTCAGTGCCCAGAACGCGCTGTTGAAGAACCCCACTAACCCCATGGCGCACGCCATCCATGGTTGGATCCTAAGCCTGAGCGGGGATTACTTGGCTGCCGAAGCCGCCCTGCGCCGCGCCCTCGATCTGGACGCCAACAACGCCATGGCGCACGCCTTCCTGGCCGAAATGCTGGTCGCCCAGGGCAATTACGACGACCTCAACCGGGCTATCGAAGAATCGCGCGTCGCCAAGCAACTCGACCCAACCCTGCTCGAGGTGCACCGCGCGCGCGGGCTGGTGTTGCTCGCCACCGGCGCCGAAAACTACGCCGAGGCCGTGGCGGAATTCAAAGCCGCCATCGCCATCAACGACAAGATCGCCGACCTGCACCTCAGCCTGGGGTACGCCTACAAACTGATGGGCGAGAACGACCTGGCGGTGGAGGAGCTGCTCACCGCCTTCGCCCTCAACCCGAATGACCCCTCCTCGCTGACCGAGGTTTCGCTGGCCTACGCCAACGAGGGCCAGTTTGGCAAGGCTTCCCAATATGCCGAGCAGGCAGTCAGGGTCGACCCAGCTTCCGCAAAATTGCACGGCAACCTGGGGGTGATGTACTACCGCAATCAGCAGATGAGCAGCGCCGTGGAGGAGCTGGAGCTGGCCGTGCGCGGGGGCAGCACCGCGGAAGGCGTGGCGGTAGAGGGCATGCTGCTGGACTACGGTACTTCGGCCCAGTATTACTGGTTCTATGGCTTCGCCCTGGCCAAGACCAACCGCTGCTCGGAGGCCATTCCCATCTTTCAAGCGCTGCTGGCGGGCGTCCCGGATTACCAGCTTGCCGTGGACAACG
>JAQUAE010000309.1 GCA_028687395.1 Anaerolineales bacterium
GTCACTACCCTGGCGTTCTTCGGCTCCTCCATGCCGACCTTTTTCTTCGGCCTGCTGCTCATCCTGCTGTTTTCGATCCTCCCCAAGGGCGCAGGGTTGCCCTACCTGCCGCCGGGTTCCTCGGAGGCGGTGCGCGACTACATCATCCCTGGGTTGGGCAACGTGGAGGCCGGCTCGACGGTCGATCGCTTCCTGCACCTGATCCTGCCTTCCGCCGTTCTGGCTATGGCGTACGTCGCCGGCTGGAGCCGCTTCGTGCGCGCCAGCATGCTGGACGTGTTGCGCCAGGATTACGTGCGCACCGCACGTGCCAAGGGCTTGATCGAGCGGGTGGTGATCATCAAACACGCCCTGCGCAACGCCCTCATCCCTTTCATCACCGTGGCTGTGTTTGCCATCCCGGCCTTGTTTGGTGGAGCGATCATCACCGAATCCATTTTCTCCTGGCCGGGAATGGGCCGCCTGTATATCCTGGCGCTGGGCGATTATGATTATCCCGTCGCAATGGCTTTGCTCTTGATCACTGCAGTCTTAACCGTACTGGCAACGCTGCTGCAAGACATCCTGTACACCATGGTCGATCCTCGCATACGATTAAGCTAGCAGGTGATGGAATGAGTGCAACCAATGCTCCCGTAGAGTTATTATCCGCCGAAGCAATTACCACCCCCGAGGAGAGCCCCTGGAAGATCGTCTTTCGCCGCTTCCGCCGCCATAAGCTGGCCATGATCTCATTGGCGGTGATGGCGCTCATCTTCTCCGCCTCCCTGTTCGCAAAGCAAATCAGCCCCTTCGAGCCGTCGGAGTTGACCGTGGGCAATTACTTTCTGCCGTTTGGCTCGGTGCAGGAGAGCACTGGCCGGGTGCACATCCTGGGTACGGATAACATCGGCAGGGATTACTTCTCGCGGCTGATCCACGCCGGGCGCATCTCGCTTTCGGTGGCCATGTTTGCGGTGCTGATCTCCACGGTAATCGGCGTGGCGGTGGGCGCCTATTCCGGGTATTATGGCGGTTGGGTGGACTCGCTGCTGATGCGCTTCGTCGAGTTCCTGCTCACTATCCCCTTCTTGCCCTTGCTGCTGATCCTCTCCTCGATGTTGTTGCGCAACGAGAACCTGATACCCATCCCTGAGCCGGTGTTGAACATCGCCGGGCGAATCATGCTGCTCAACGCCCGCGACGCGCGCCAGGCGGTGGTCATCATCATCGTCCTGGCCGGCACCGGCTGGCTGACCGCGGCACGCTTGATGCGCGGCATGGTGCTCTCCTTGCGCGGCCAGGTGTTCACCGAAGCCGCCCAGGCGATGGGCGCCTCCAACGCCCGTATCATCTTCACCCACATGATTCCCAACGCCATGGCGCCCATCATTGTCCAGGCCACCCTGGACCTGGCGGGTTACATCATCGCTGAGGCGGCCCTCTCCTTCCTTGGCTTCGGCATCCAGGATCCCATCCCCACCTGGGGCAACATGCTCTCCGCCACGCAGCAATTTATGTTCGACCGCCCGTGGCTACCGCTCATCCCCGGATTCCCGATCTTCCTGTGTTCGCTGGCGTTCAACTTCATCGGGGATGGCCTGCGAGATGCCCTCGATCCTCGCCTGAAGCTATAATGCAATCTCCTGGTCAAAGCGGCGTTCGGCGGCTGGTTTTGGCCAGAGGCTGGTTCACCAGAAATTTTCGTGAGGTTTTCCGTGACTGAACATACCGTGCAACCATTATTAGAAGTAAAAGACCTGAAGACCCACTTCTTCACCGAAGATGGTGTGGTAAAAGCAGTGGATGGGGTGGACTTCTACGTCAAGCCCGGCGAGGTGGTCGGCCTGGTGGGGGAATCTGGATGCGGCAAGAGCGTCACCTCCCTCTCCATCATGCGCCTGATCGGCATCCCGGGCAAGATCGTGGAAGGGGTGATCCTTTTCGAGGGGCGCAACCTGCTCGAGCTGCCCGAATCCGAGATGGTGCACATGCGTGGCAACCGCATGTCGATGATCTTCCAGCAGCCCCAATCCAGCCTCAATCCCGTCTTCAAGGTGGGAGACCAGGTGGCGGAAGTGCTCCAAATTCACCAGAACATGGGCAAGGAGGCAGCCTGGGAGCGGGCCATCGAGTTGTTGCGCCTGGTGGGTATCCCCGATGCGGAAAAGAAAGCCCATGCGTACCCTCATGAAATGTCCGGCGGGCAGGCGCAGCGCGTCATGATCGCCATGGCGCTGGCCCTCAACCCGCAGTTGCTCATCGCCGACGAACCCACCACGGCCCTGGACGTCACCATTCAAGCCCAGATTCTGGACCTGATGCGCGATTTGCGCAGCCGCATGAACACGGCGGTCATCTTGATCACCCACGACCTGGGCGTGATTGCCGAGATGGCCGACCGGGTGGCGGTAATGTACGCCGGTCGCATCGTCGAGCAGAGCGACGTGAACACCTTGTTCGAGAAGCCGCTGCATCCTTACACGCAAGGGCTGATCGCTTCTATCCCCGTGTTGGGGATTGTGAAGGACGAGCTGGATGTCATCCCCGGGTCGGTGCCCAACCTGATCAACCTGCCGCCGGGCTGTCGTTTCGCCCCCCGCTGCCGCGCCAGGCTGGAATACCAGCTCTCGATTTGCACCGAGATCGAGCCGGAACTGCGTCCTGCGGCTGCCTCCCACGACGTGCGCTGTTGGCTGTATCAAAGCCATGCTCAAAGCGGGCATCAAGCCCCCTTGCCAATGCCGGTTTAGCCTGGTGCCAGGATTCCGCATGGAGATGAAAGGTAAATTATGAAAGAGATGTACATGACTGCCGATAAAAAGACCCAGGAAGACGGCAAGTGGGACCTGGTACAGATCAAGAACCTGGTGAAGTACTTCCCAGTGCGGGGAGGCGTGCTGCAGCGCGTGGTAGCCTGGGTTCAGGCGGTGGACGACGTCAGTTTTACCATCCGTGAAGGCGAGACGGTCGGGTTGGTAGGCGAATCGGGTTGCGGCAAGACGACCGTAGGCCGGACGTTGCTGCGCCTCACCGAGCCCACCTCAGGCTCGGTATTGTTCGATGGCGTAGAGGTCTTCAAGCTGCGCGGCCGCGAGCTCAAGGAAATGCGCCGCAACATGCAGATCATCTTTCAAGACCCGTACGCCTCGCTGGACCCGCGCATGCCTATTGGCGAGTCGATTTCCGAGGGATTGAAGATTCACAACATCGGCACTTCGCATGAGCGCTTCGAGACGGTCATCGAAATGCTGCGCAAGGTCGGCATGGAGGATTACCACGCCCGCCGTTACCC
>JAQUAE010000310.1 GCA_028687395.1 Anaerolineales bacterium
GCCATGTGGCCCGCAGCCAGCCCCCGGTAGAGCGCCGCCAGGCCGAGGATGCCAAAAAAGCCGGATAGCCCTGCCCACATGGCGCTGCGCCATCCTGGCAGCGGTTCTCGCAGGACCAGGGCGACCACCACCAGGACAAGCAAGCCAGAAAACGAAGAAACAGCCAGCACGTAGGTGGGCTGGCTGCGGCGTGTGGCAATCCCGCCATTAAAATCGGAAGTGCCCCACACTAAAGCAGAGGCAAGGGCAAGCGCCATTCCCAACAAGGTGAGGGTGCCTTTCTGTTTCTACAACTCACTGAAGGGCCAATTGGGCAGGACGTCCATGTCCAGCCCACCGCGCTGCCCATGCAAGAAACGAAAATGCCCGGCGCCGGCGGTCATGGCGGCATTGTCGGTGCACAGCGATATGGGCGGGATGTGCACCGGACACTCGGCGCGCGCCTGGATGGCCTGGCGTAAAGCCCGGTTGGCCGATACGCCACCCGCCACCAGCACGCTCCTGGCGTCGAATTCCTGCGCTGCCTGCAAGGTCTTGCCCACCAGGACGTCCACGACGGCTTCCTGGAAGGAAGCCGCCAGGTCACCCACGGGCAGCGCGCCCCCGCTGGTCTCTAAGCGGCGGACAGTGCGCAGCACGGCGGTCTTCAGCCCGCTGAAGGAAAAATCCCACCTACCCTCCAGCCAGGCGCGAGGGAAGTCAAAGGCACGCGGGTTGCCTCCCTCAGCGGCGCGCTGGATGGATGGCCCGCCGGGATAATCCAGCCCGATCAGCCTGGCTACCTTGTCGAAGGCCTCCCCGGCCGCGTCGTCCAGGGTGGCTCCCAGGTGGCGGTAAGCCAAGTGCGTCTCCATCAGCACCAGCTCGGTGTGCCCGCCCGAAACGATCAGCGCCAGCAAAGGAAACTGCGGCTCTGGGATGGCCTCTTCCCCAGCCGGGTAGAGCCAGGCGGAGTAAAGGTGCGCTTCCAGGTGGTTGACACCCACCAGCGGCAAGCCGCTGCCCAGGCAGAGACCCTTGGCGATGTTTATGCCCACCACCAGGGAACCCGGCAGCCCGGGGCCACGCGTCACCGCGATGGCGTCCACGTCCTTCAAGTCCAGGTGCGCCTGGCTCAAAGCCATCTCGACCACAGGGTAAAAGTTGAGAATGTGCTGGCGCGAAGCAACCTCCGGAAATACCCCGCCGAACCTGGCGTGTAGTTCGGCTTGCGAGGCGACCACGCCGGAGAGGATGACGCGCCCGTTTTCCACGACCGAGGCGGCGGTTTCGTCGCAGGAAGACTCGATCCCCAGCACGCGCACCGGCGGCGGGGCGCTGGGTTCCACAGGCACCGGAGAAGGTTCCCCGGCGCCCTTATGCTGCCTGCTCGAACGTCGCGCCGCGCCTGGGCTCACGCTGATTTCACCGGCAGAACCAAATCCTTGGGATACTCGACCAGGGCGGCGATGCGCCCGTCGGGTTGCACCCAGAAGGTATCTTCGAGGCGCACACCCATCCCCTTGTCCGGGTAGTACAGCCCGGGTTCGACGGTGAAGATGCTTCCCGGGCGCAGGCTCTCACCCGCCGGCGCGTTCGTGCTCACGAAGGGACGCTCGTGTATATTCAGGCCCACCCCGTGCCCCAATCCGTGGACGTAGCCGACCTCGGTATTCGGGGTGGAAAGGACGGTGGGATGGCCATGGGCTTCGAATATCTCGCACACCATCTTCTGGTATTGAGCCACCCCGGCGTCCGGCTTCAAGGCGCCCACCACCTGGTTGAACGCATTCGCCACGTCGGCGTACAGCGCCTGGACCTGGTCGGGGGCGTAACCCAGGCACCAGGTGCGGGTGAAATCGTAGAAATAGCCACCGCCGCGCTCGCAGGGGAAGATGTCCAGGATGATCGTCTCGCCCAGGCGCAGGGCATCCTCGGGGTTGCCGGGGTTATGCGGAACGCCGGCGTCGCGGCCAAGCGAGAAGATGGTCTCGTCCGGATATTCTACGCCCCGCTCGGCGCCCCACAAATCCATCAGCCGCTTGGCCTCATCGATGGTGCACGGAGTGCCATCCTTCTTGACCAGCACGCCGTCCCTGGCGCGTTGGGAGGTGAGCCAGTCCACCAGCTTATCGACGATCTGCAGGGTGATTTCACCCATGCGCTTCATGCGGGCAGCTTCGCCGGCATCCTTGGTCATCATGGCTTCCATGAGCAGGGAATCCTCCGCCTCGCCCAGGATGGTCAAATCGGGCAAGGCGCGCCCCAACCCCTCCAGGGTAGCGTACGCCAGGCCAGCGTCCACCTTGCCATAGACCAGCACCCTGCCGGAGGTGACGCCGAACTCCTCCAGCATGCGCTGGTAGCGCAGCACGCGCGCCTTGATGCGGTCGCCGCCCACCTGCTTCAACAACTCCTGGGGGTGATAGTCATCCAGGCATTTGGAGGTCAGGCCGGTAGCCGCGGCGCTATCCCGCTCCATCGAATTGTAGAAGACCACAGGTGCTTCGCCCTGCTTCTTGACCAGGTCTGCCTGGGTCAATTTGGCGATCCCGGTCAGGTACACCATGGCAGGGTTGTGCTGCGCCGCACCGGTGATCAACAATGCATCGATATTGCGCTCACGCATCAACCTGTCGATATCACTCTTCATTCGTAACCACTCCTGAAAAGATTCAGCAAGCCAACTGTAAGACCTTCGCACTACAAGTCATTTACCCAGCGCAGCCTGGATGTGTTCGAGCAGGTGGTCCTCCTGGCCGGGGAGCACGGTGCGCGGGTCGAAGGCGGGCAGGTCGTTCAGGATACGGGCGATCACCGGTGGGCTGGCCTGGCGTAAGCGGGCCAGGAAACGATCGGCCTGCCGCGCTTGCACCGCCAGCAGGCGGGTAGGCAAGGTTTCACCCGGCAGGCTGCCGCCGCCCACGGTGGATTCGCCAGGTATCACCTGACAGGTGATGCCCGTGCTCGCCAGGCGCTGCGCCCAGGACTCGGCGCGTTTGGCGATTTCCTCCAAGGGCATGGCGATCATACGCCAGACAGGAACCTCCCGTTCGGCTTCCCCCTTCAAGTAGTGCAACAGCGTGGCGCTGAGAGCTCCCAAAGCGAGCTTGTCGGCGCGCACGGCGCGCATCAGCGGGTGCTTCTTCAATTTCCCCGCCAGATCGGCGCGACCGACGACGATGCCGGCTTGCGGGCCGCCCAAAAGCTTGTCCCCTGAAAAGCACACCAGGTCAACCCCCGCCTGGAGCGATTCTTGAACCGTGGGCTCGTGCTCCAAACCGTAGGCGGC
>JAQUAE010000012.1 GCA_028687395.1 Anaerolineales bacterium
CCACGCCCACCGCCCCGCCCTACCCGGCGCCGTTAGATGTGCAGGCGACATCCACCAGCGCGCTGTTCAAAGGCACGCCGGCGACCATGGCCCCTCGAATGCCCGCCTCGCCAACGGAGACGCCCACTCAGCCACCCTATCCATAACAACCGGGAAAGTCACGATAGAGGCTATCTATTCCCCCGGGCAGGCAGGGTTTATGGGTGCGTGGCAGAATCACTGCTGGCGGCCAGAACGAGCACCACGCCGTGCGGGCCATCTACCAGAACACCATCGACTACGACGAGCCGCCCGGCATGGACCTTCCAAATCGAACCGTGCTGCAAGACTTCGGCTGGCATCACGCCATCGACCTGTGGGTGGCGACAGCCATCTTGGGATGAGGAAAGCCTGGTTGCGGAGCTGACCTGGCAGATCCTCTACGTCAGCGATTCGCGCTGCGGCGTCAGCCTGGACGACCATGACCATTGGATCAATATCACGCCGCAACCGGGCTGGCTGGGAGGGTGCAACGTGTCCCTGCGAGCCGATGACAGCCTGAAAACGTCCGACGACAGCTTTCAGGTGAGCGTCGTGGCGGTACAGGCGCGCATCTATCTGCCGCTTGTTATGAAATAGCCAATCTTATGTAGGAGGCGACCATGAAACGCGCATTCGTATTTATTCTACTGTCGGTTTTTCTTACGGCCTGCGCCGGCGCGGGGTCCGACAGAGGCAGATGCATGAAAAGTGAGGATGGAGAAGTTTGTGTCAGGGTGCGTGCTGAAGAGCCGATCCGTTTTGGTGAGCCGGTTACAATTGTCATCACCGTGACCAGCGAGAGGGAGATTGCTGATCTTAGGATTTCTTTGTTCACATCTCCCACTAATACTATGGTGGAAGAACCAGAAAAATGGGAAACAGGAACACGGAACCAAGCTATTTGGAAAGGCGGAGCAGGTTGGGATGTAACAATAAAGTCTGGTCAGCCACTTGCCTTTTCGCGTGAGCTACATCTTCCGCTTGAAGAGGGTGAGTTTGACGTCATTGTTCATGCAAGTACCCCTCACCTGCGAGTTGTAGATTCTCTCAGCATATATCAAACTTCCGAAGGTAGTAAGGTTTACCTGTCAGGGACTTCCATTCCGATTAACGAAGGTCCCCTTCCCACAGAAAACTCGAGCCAGAGGGCCACCCGGCTGGCGTACCCCACAGAACCATTTTCCATCATTCAGACACCTTACGTGGAGATGCTGTCACCAGCCCCCACCACAACGATTACGCCCACCCAACCAAGTTACCCGCCTCCGGTGACGCAGATCCCACGCGTCGCCTATCCGACGGTGACACCCACGCAACCACCCTATCCATAGTAATTGGGAAAGGCTTGATAGAGGCAATCAATTCACCGGGAAGACAAATTTGAAGGTCGCGTGGCTGGCGCGCTGTACGATCTCTTCGATAGCGCCAACGATGGTTTCGATGATGCCTACTTCGGATTTAGCCCTATCGCCAGTCTTATAACAAATTTGCCCGACGAAGACACCTTTCTCAATTACTGGGAAAGTTGGCAAGGCAGCGGTCAGAATGAGCACCACGCCGTGAGGACAATATACCAAAATACCATCGATTACGATGAGCCGCCCGGCATGTTCCTCCCAGATCGCACCGTGCTGCAAGACTTCGGCTGGAGCCACGCTATCGACCTGTGGGTGGCGACAGCCATCCTGGGACGAGGAAAGCCTGGATTCTGAGCTGGTCTGGCAGAACCTTTATGTCAGCGATGCGCGCTGTGGCGTTAGCCTGGACAGCCATTGGGTGAACATCGACCCGCAGCCGGGCTGGCTGGGCATGTGCAACGTGTCCCTGCGGGTGGATGACAGCCTGAAAACGGCCGATGACGCCTTTCAGGTGAATGTCGTGCCGGTACAGGCGCGCATCTTTCTGCCTATTATTATGAGATAGTCATGATATATTATTGAGGAGGCAACCATGAAACGCGTATTCCTATGCGCATGTTTTCTGTTGCTTGTGGGTCTTACAGCCTGCGCCAGTGCTGCACCTGACAGAGGGAGATGTAGCAATAGAGAAGAAGTCTGTCTTAGCATGAGAATCGTGGAACCAATCCACTTTAATGAGCCAATCACTGTGATAATCACTTTGACGACGAAAGAAAACTTCTCGAACATAGAGATGTGGCTCACCCACGACACAGGTGTGGTTGTAGATGGCCCACAAAATTGGGAATTAGAAGCGAAAAATGGGAGGGTCGGTACACGTGGGGTAAGTTGGCTTGTTGATGTGAAAGCTAATCAACCCCTTGTTTTCACTCGTAAAGTCCGATTCCCAAAAACGGAGGGTATATTCTACTTGAAGGCCAGCGTTCTTACCCCAGTAGAAGCCGTGTATGTCGCAGATTCTGTCAGGATTAATCTCACCACTACGGGCGGCACGGTCTATCTGCCCGGAACTAAAATACCAATACCTGGGTGGACACCAGGCGAGCCATTCCCAGCTTACACAGCCGACCCGAGCATGTTGCGTACACTCCATGCCATACCTACCAGCACGCCCTACCCGGCCACCCCCGGTACGGAGCTGCCGCCCCCACCCTCCCAGCCGGTGACCACGCCCACCGCCCCGCCCTACCCGGCGCCGTTAGATGTGCAGGCGACATCCACCAGCGCGCTGTTCAAAGGCACGCCGGCGACCATGGCCCCTCGAATGCCCGCCTCGCCAACGGAGACGCCCACACAACCACCCTATCCATAACAACCGGGAAAGGGCGGGTGCAACGTGTCCCTGCGCGTCGATGACAGCCTGAAAACGGGAGAGGACAGCTTTCAGGTCAACATTGAGCGATTTTGTGCTACACTTTACAGCAGGATAGCAACATGAGTCTGCACAGTAGCGTTCAAATTGGAGAAGTCATCCGCAATGCAGTGGTATTCAATGCAAAGAATTGGCTGGGTAGCCCGATGAATTCTGATTCTTTAATCCAGGCCGTTCAAGACCTTTTTTCAATTTTGGAACAGCGCCAGGTTGAATATGTGTTAGTCGGCGGCGTGGCATTATTGCATTACGTCGAAGGGCGGAATACACAAGATTTAGACTTGCTGATGGCATTGTCATCATTAGAAAAGCTACCTGAATTCAAGATTGTCTCTCAAGATATGGGTTTTGTTCGGGCAAGTTATGGCGAATTGCAAATAGATATTCTCCTCACCAAAAATCCCTTGTTCAAAAAAGTGCAGAAGGACTACTCAACAGCAGGACATTTCCTTGATCGCGACATTCCAATCGCAACTGTCGAGGGGCTTCTGTTATTGAAATTCTACGCATTGCCCTCGCTATACAGGCAGGGAAATTTTGCTAAAGTAAGCATCTATGAGAACGATATTGCTACTTTGCTATATTATTACCAACCAAACACTGGTAGCCTGATCAGCGAGTTGTCCAGGCATGTGAATGAAAGCGACTTAACAAAAATACGGAACATCCTTACAGACATTCAAAATCGCACAGATCGATTTAAAAACGAGTCTCGCTCAAGATAGGCAGGCGGCTAACACTTGCCGTTACCCATCTTTGCAACAGAGCACTTCCTAGCCATCAATAAACGCCGGTAAAAAAAACGCCGGTAAAAACTGCAGAGCCTGCCCCAGGCGGGTGCCGTGCCAGGCAATCAGGCTGCCCTCCACCAGGTGCACGCGCCCTTCCCGCACGGCGCTCACCCCCTCCAGGAGCGCACTTAACGCCTCCTTGTGCGCCGCATCGTAGGCGTACGGCTCGTCGGGCAGCAGAATCAGCTCCGGATCGGCGGCGCGGATCTCCTCCAGGCTGACCCGCGGGTAGCGCCGGTCGCCGCCCGCGTCCTCTCGGGGCGGCGCCAGGCCCAGGTCGGCTTCCAGCGGTTGACGGCGCTCCCGCCCGGCAAAGGCGTTCTCACCCCCGCAAATCGCCAACAGGTCGCTCATATAGGTGTCCTGGTTGAAGGTCATCCACCACCCCTGGCCGCTGGCGAGGGTCCCTTGCCAGATGGGACAGAAGTAACGCGCCCGGCGTGGCCGCGCCTCCGCCGCGGCCCGCGCCCAGTCCAGCGCCCGTTCCAGAGCCTGCAGTTGCAAGAGCGCTGCCTGGCTCTGGAAGGCGCCCGCCAGCTCCCACAACACGTCCAGCGCCTGGCTCACGCTCTTGGGGAAGACCACCCAGGCAACCACACCCCGCTCTCGCAAGGCCTGGTAGACAGGCAAGGGATTTTCCTCCTGGTTCATCAGCACCAGGTCGGGATGCAGCGCCAGGATGTCCTTCAGCCGGGGATTCTTGGCGCCGCCCAGGCGCGGCACGCCCTGCAGGGCCGCCGCCGGGCTGGTGCAGTAATCGGTGACCCCCACCACCGCGGCGCCCAAGCCCATGTCGAACAGGCTCTCGGTCAGGGAAGGCACCAGGGAGACTACCCGCTGCGGCGGGCGGGGACACAGGGCTTGCAGCTCACCAGCGCCCGGCATGCTCATCGCCACTCCCTCTACCTCGAGGGATGCAGCGCGTCCAGCGTGGCGCCTACCAACAAGGCCAGCCCGTAGATCAGCGCCTGCTCGTCGAAGTCGAATTTCGGGTGATGGTGAGAGGCGTCCAAACCTCGCTCCGGGTTCGCCGAGCCAACGAAAATGAAGCATCCCGGCGCTTGTTCCAGGAAGAAGGCCATGTCTTCCGAGACCATCGAGCGGTAATTCGTCTCCAGGTCGAAATCCGGGAAGAGGCGCCGGGCGAGGCTTTGCATGCGTTGCGCTACGCCGGCGTCGTTCACCATCGCCGGGGTGAGCGGCGTCAGCTCGATGGTCGCCGTGCAGGCGTGGGCGCTGGCGACATCGCTCACGATGCGGTTGAAGCGCTCAAGCACCGTGCGCCGCGCCTCCGCTTCGAAGGTGCGGATGGTGCCTTTCATCTCCACGCTGGAGGGAATCACGTTGAAGGCTTCTCCGCCGTGCAGGCTGGTCACGCTGATCACCGCCGCGGCGAGGGGCGAGAGGTTGCGCGTCACCACGCTCTGCAATGCCGTGACGATCGCCGCGGCAGCCACCACCGGGTCCCGCGCCAGGTGCGGCAAGGCCCCATGGCCGCCTTTGCCAGTCACCTGAATGTGGAAGATATCCCCGGCGGCCATCACCGGACCGGGGGAGATTCCTAACCAGCCCAGGGGTTTCTCGTTCCACAGGTGCACCGCCAGCACCTGGTCCGGCTTGGGAGGGCCAAGCGCCCCATCGGCGAGCATCGCCTGCGCCCCGCCCAGGCCCTCCTCAGCGGGTTGAAAGACGAAGCGCACCGATCCCGCCAGCTCTGCCTGGCGTGCGCTGAGCAGCTTTGCCGCGCTCAACCCGATGGCGACGTGCCCATCGTGCCCGCAGGCGTGCATCACGCCGGGGACCTGGGAAGCGTAGCTCGCCCCGGTCTCCTCCTGGATGGGCAGGGCGTCCATGTCGAAGCGCAGCAAGACCAGCGGTCCGGGCTGCGCCCCCTCCAGGGTCGCCACCACCCCCGTCTTGCCCACCCCGGCAGCCACCTCCAGGCCGAGGGCTTCCAACTCCTGGACCACCCGCCGCGCCGTGCGTTCTTCTCGAAAGCCAAGCTCGGGGTGCTGGTGCAGCTCACGGCGCAAACTGCGGGCGTCGTCGAACAGGCTGCGCGCTGCATCTAAGATCTCCTGCATAGCTCTCCCTTGTCAACCCAAAGCGTCCGGCAGCATCGCCGCGTCCCAGCCTACAGATTGAAGACGATGCGCCGGAATTTCTCTCCGAAGCGCGGTTTTTCCGGCGTGCTGTCCGGCGTGCGCCGCGCCATCATCCGCTCAGTGAACGCCTGGCGGTCACCGATCTGGCTGGCGTGTTCGTAGAGGGCGCGCAGCTTGACCTGCCACGTGTCGGTGACGTCCATGACGACGTCAGGCGTCTGCGTGCCGCTCACCCATACCTCGCGCACCGCGTGCGGCTCGAGGTGCTCCTCGTTGAGCAGCTCGGGGAAATATAAGTAATCGCGCGCCGCCGGAAATACCGCGTCCAGCACCACCTGCCCTGCGGCACGGTGATCGGGATGGTTGAGGCGGTCGCCGCCAATATACAGGGTGGTGGGGTCGCAGGTCACCAGCACGTCGGGCTTCTCCTGGCGGATGAAACGGGTGACTTCCTTGCGCAATTGCAGGGTGGGCTCCAGGTAACCATCCGGGTGGTTGAGGAAGCGCACCCGCTGCACGCCCAGCACAGCAGCGGCGGCCCGCTGCTCCTTCTGGCGCAGGGCGCACAGCGCTTCGGAGCTGAGAGAACGATCCTGGGTGCCCTTGTCGCCGCAAGTCAGCAGGCAGTAGGCAATCCGGTGCCCGGCAGCAGCCCAGCGCGCCAGCGTGCCCCCGCAAAAGAATTCAGGGTCGTCGGGATGCGCCAGGATGACCAGGATGTCCTGCGGCGTCGCCCAGGTTCCCGGCGGCAGGTCCCGCTCATTCTGCAAGCTTTGTTTTTCCATTGGGCTGGTCCTGTGAAGCGGGGATTGTGGCCGGCTGGTTTAACCCTGCGGGGGCTTGCCGCAGTCGCACCCCTCGCCATCATGCTTGTCGCACGGCGCCTGGGCCTTGCGCTGCAGGGCTTCCAGCTCATCAGCGGGGTGCACTTCAGCGCCAGGAAATTCCTGCTGGGTGCCATTCTCGAATTCGACCACCACCGAGGCCTTCAGCGGGAAGGTGTCCACCACCCGGCCTTCGCCTTGCGGGGTGATCACCCGCTTGCCGCGCTTGGGGAGCTGCCTGTTGGCTTCCACGTACTGCTCGTACTCGTAGACCAGGCAGCAGCGCAGCCGGCCGCACATCCCGGTGATCTCAGAGGGCGTCAGGGAGATGCCCTGCTCCTTGGCCATCTTGATCGAGATGGGCGAGAACTCGGTGAGGAACATCGAGCAGCAGCGGTTTTCCAGCCCGCAGGCGCCCATCCCACCCAGCATCTTGGCTACGTCGCGCGGGCCGATCTGGCGCATCTCGATGCGCGCCCGCGGGTAGAGGCGCTTCATGGCGTTGCGCAGCCGCTTCAGGTCGACCTTGTCTTCGGCTTCGCTGTTGTACAGGAAGGACAGGCGCTCGCCATCAAAGCTGAATTCCGCCGCCACGATCTTGACCCCCTCGTAGCCGATCTCCGCCGCCTTTGCCCGGCAGTTGATCATGGCTTCGACTTCCTTCTGGCGCCAGACCTGGCGCAGCACCAGGTCACGCGGCGTGGCCTTGCGCTGGATGGCCTTCCACCTGCCCTCCAGCGGTGGGCTGGGGTTCTCCACCACGCCGACGATTTCCCCCAATTGGCTGCCGCGGCTGGTATCGACCACGGCAAAGTCGCCCACCTGGACGTCCTGGTAGGCGCTGGCGTCGAAGTGGTAGACTTTACCGACTTTTTGAAAACGGATACCCACGATCAGGGGTGGCATACGGTCCTTTAACTAGCAGATCAACCTATATCGAGCCAAGCCAGGTCTATTGTAATGCGAAATGGCGATTAACCCACCAGGTTGATCGGGACGATGTTCCCCTGGGTCATGGCTGCCACGGAGATCTTGGCGGCCACCTGCTGGGAGATGCCCACCAGCGCCTTGGCCACCGCGCTCTCCGGCTGGCTGATCACCACCGGCAGGCCGGCATCGCCCCCCGCCCGAACGGCGGGGTCGATCGGGATGGCGCCCAGGAAGTCGATGCCGGCGTCCCTGGCCAGTTGTTCGCCGCCGCCAGCGCCGAAGATATCCATGCGCTGCCCATCGGCCAGCTCCAGGTAGCTCATGTTTTCGACCACGCCGAAAACGGGCACGTCGAGCTGGCGGAACATCTCCACGCTGCGGCGGGCGTCCTCCAGCGAGACGCGCTGCGGCAGGGTGACGATCAGGCTGCCGCTCAAGGGCAGCGATTGCGCCAGGCTGAGGGCGGCATCGCCCGTACCCGGCGGCAGGTCGACCACCAGGTAATCCAGCTCGCCCCACTCCACGTCGGAGAGGAACTGGCGGATGGCGGAGTGCAGCATCGGGCCGCGCCAGATGAGCGGCTGGTCGGGCTTCACCAAAAAGCCGATGGACATCAGCTCCACACCATGAGCCTTGGCGGGGCGCAGCTTGCCGCCAGGTTGCTCCGGCAGGCGCGCCACGCCCATCATGGTGGGTACGTTCGGGCCGTAAATGTCGGCGTCCAGCAGCCCGACGCGCGCACCGCTGTTCGCCAGGACGACCGCCAGGTTGACGGCCACGGTGCTCTTGCCCACTCCGCCCTTGCCCGAAGCCACGGCGATGGCGTTGCGGATGGGCAGCTCCAGCAACCCGCGCGAGCGCCCATCGCTGGGCACGCTCGAATCCAGCTTGATCTGCACCGCCTCCACGCCGGGGATGGCTTCTACCGCCTGGCGGGCTTCGCGCTCGATTTGGCCGCGCAACGGGCAGGCGGGGGTAGTCAGCATGATGGTAAAACTCACCTGCCCTCCCTGGATGTCCAGGTCGCGCACCATGTTCAGAGTGACCAGGTCCTTGTGCAGTTCAGGTTCCTGCACCTTGCTCAACGCAGCCAGGACGGCGTCCTGGGTGATGTTCGCTTTTGTCATCGTTCCCTTTCAAAACACAACGCTAGTTGTTCTCTACCGTTCGAATGTCCTGCCCGTTTCTACCGCTGGTGGGCTGTACACCATTCAGGGAAAACGCAGCCCGCGCAAAACTATCAAGCCACGCCCACCTTGCGGGCAGCCTTGGCTTCTTCGGCAGCCTTGCGAATCTCTTCCTCACGGGCGTAGTTGGTGGGGCGAATCTCGGCGTAATACTCGACCGGGCGGCTGAGCTTCTCCTTATTATAGATGTTGGAGGTGAAGCGATCGTAGACTGCAATCTCGTAATCGTGGTCCATCTTGATGGCGTCGAAGGGGCAATACTCGGCGCAGAAGCCGCAGTTCATGCAGATATCGACGTCGATGTAGAACTCGGCCGGTTCCGGCACCGGGCGCCCGGTCTTCGGATCCGTGGAGCGCACGATCCAGATGCATTGCGGCGGGCACACCTTGGCGCAGATGCCGCACGAGGTGCAGCGATGCTTGATTTGCCCGTTCTCGTCCGTCTCGTAGACCAGGAAGGGAACGTAGCGGAACTCTTCCGGCACTGGCAGTTTCTCGTTGGGGTACTGGACGGTGAAGATGCCGCGGGCATCTTTGCTGCTGCGGTGGGCGATGCCCTGCGGGGTGAAATAACGCTTGCCCAACCACTTGATATCATCCAGGTAGGTGCCGAAAAACCGCCGGGCGGTGACCAGCAGGCCTTTGACAATCCCTATTCCGTCCATAGATTCTCTCCGTTCAACGCGTCCTTCAAGGTAGCTCGATGAATGCTCATCACCGGTCGACCTCGCCCAGCACGATGTCGATTGAGCCGAGGATGATGACCACGTCGGCGATCTTGTTACCCAGCGCCATGGGCTCCAGGGTGGTCAGGTTGATGAAGGAGGGGGCGCGCACGTGATAGCGCCACGGGTTGGGCTTACCGTTGGAAATCACGTAATAGCCCAACTCGCCCTTCGGCCCTTCGACGCGGCCGTAAGCCTCGCCGGCGGGCACGCGCACCTGGTACTGGGGCTTGCCTTCCTGGATCGGCCCGTCGGGGATGTCGCGCACCGCCTGCTGCAGGATGCGCAGGCTCTGGCGGATCTCGTCCAGGCGGATCAGGTAACGGTCGTAGACGTCGCCGTGATAACGCACCGCCACATCGAAATCGAAACGCTCGTAGATGCTGTACGGGTCCGCCCGGCGCACATCGTAGGGCACGCCCGAGCCGCGCAGCACCGGTCCCACCGCCGAGAGGGCGATGGCTTGCTCAGGGCGCAGCACGCCCACGCCCTCGGCGCGCATGCGGATGATGTCGTTGTTGGTCAGGTACAGGTCGAGCTCGTCGATCTTGCGCGGCAGGCGCTCGTACACCAGGTCGCGCACCCGTTCGAGCACCCCCTCCGGGAAATCGCGCGCCACCCCGCCGAAGCGGAAGTAGTTGCACATCATGCGCGATCCCGAGACCGCTTCGAAGACGTCAAGGATGAGCTCCCGTTCTTCGAAGGCGTAGATCAGAGGGGTGAAATAGGCGCCCAGGTCGTTGAGCAGGAAGCCGATCGCCAGCAGGTGGTTGACGATACGGGTCAGCTCCGCCATGATCACGCGGATGTACTCGCAGCGCTCCGGCGGCTTGACGCCCATCAGCTTTTCCACAGCCAGGGCGTAGCCGAAGTTGTTGCTCATCGAGCAGAAATAGTCCAGCCGGTCGGTGAAGGGCATGTTCTGCAGGTAGGTGTTGCGCTCGCCGATCTTCTCGTGGTTGCGGTGCAGGTAGCCCATCACCGGCTTCAACGCCACCACCGTCTCACCGTCCAGGGTGACCACCATGCGGAAGACGCCGTGCGTCGAGGGATGCTGCGGGCCGAGATTGACTATCACCTGGTCGGTCTTCATCGTTGTCGAAGCGCCGCGCTGCTCGACCTTGCCCAGCGCCGCGTATAGGGCGGCATCGCCCTCCGGCACCCAGGTCTCCGGGTTGAAACCGGCCGGGTAGCTCACGTTCTTGTGGAAGGGATTCTTGTCCTCCGCGCGCCAGACGTGCCCCTCCGGCCAGCGGCTCTTGAAGGGCTTGGCGTCCTCCTCGTAATAGGGCTCGCGCCAATCCTTGCGCAGCGGGTGCCCTTCGAAGCCCTCCCACATCAGGATGCGGCGCAGGTCTGGGTGCCCTTCGAAGCGGATGCCCAGCAGGTCGTAAGCCTCGCGCTCTTGCAGCTCGGCGCCAGGAAAGACAGGGACCAGGGAAGGCGCCCGCGGGTCGTCGCGGGGTATCTGCGCCTTCAACACCAGGGCCGACCCACCCACCGATTGGTAGAGGTGGTAGACCACTTCCATCTTGCCCTCCGGCAGGTAATCGACGCCGGTCACGGAGGACAGGTAATCAAAGCCCAGCTCATCGCGCAAGGCTGTGGTCACCTCGAGCAGCCGCCCCGGCTGCACCAGGTAACCCTCGTAACCAGGGCGTTCATCGGGGGTAACGGCGCCCGGAAAGCGCTCTGCCAGGTCGAGTGTGCGTGTGACGGTTTGTTCGCTCATCTCTTAGCCTGCCTCTATCCTTGCTCAACTTCCGGAGAGGGGATATTCAATTCCGCCTGCAGCTTTTCCTGCGCGTGCAGCTTGATCGCCTCGTAATCGCGGGGGTCCATGATATCCGGCCCGAATACGGGCACCGGGATGGCTGCTTCGCTTTCCTTGTCGTACCAGCGGGCGGTCTTCAGGGTTTGCTTGTCGATCTTCTTCTGCAGCGTGATCAGCCCGTGAAGCAGCGCCTGCGGGGTGGGCGGGCAGCCGGGGATGTAGACGTCCACCGGGATGTAGTTGTCGATCCCCGAGACCACGTTGTAGCCCTCTTTGAACGGTCCGCCGCCGGAGGCGCAGGCGCCCATCGCCACCACGTACTTCGGCTCGGGCATCTGGTTGTACAGGCGCACGATTTGCGGAATCATCTTCTTGGTCACCGTCCCGGAGACCAGCAGCAGGTCGGTCTGGCGCGGGCTGGGGCGCATCACCTCCATGCCGAAGCGGGCGATGTCGAAACGGCTGGTGGCGGTGGCGATCATCTCGATGGCGCAGCAGGCCAATCCGAAGAACATCGGCCACACCGAAGATCGCCGGCTCCAGTTGTAGATCTTGTCCAGCGTGGTGATGGCTATCTGCCCTTGCATCTCGGGGGGGACGTCGTATTGCGGTGAATTGAGCTCGTCGCTCATAACGGATTTACCTCCTCGAACCATTCTTGTACGATCGCTTCCAGGATGGCCTCGTTCGCCAACTGCGGGTCATCGGCGAAGTCAGGTAGCGTGATCACCCAGCGGTAAATCATGCCCAACGAGGCCTCTTCCGGCCGGACGCCCGGGTAGCGGCTGATCAGCTCCCTGGCGATGGCATAAGAATCTTCCCAGGTCAATGTTTGACCCATGGTCAACCGGGTAAAGATTATACCCCGCACCCAGGCGCGGGTCAATACTTATTTACGTCAATATATATTGCTTTATTTCGTTGAGGCAGGTATAATCCCCCCATGAAGACTGCCCGGCAGAGAATCGTCGCCTATCTGGCCGCCAAAGGCCGCGCCACCCCGCGCCAGATCAGCCAGGCGCTCAAGACCTCCCCCGCCAACATCCGCCACCACCTGTCTATCCTGCAAGAGGAGGGCGTGGTGCGCCCGGTAGGTCGCGCCTTGCCAGACGGGCGAGGGCGCCCGGCGCGCGCTTTCAGCCTCACCCAACAGCGCCAGGAGCACAACCTGGAAGCGCTTGCCTCGGCGCTGCTGGACGAGCTGGAGACTCAGACACCCGAGACAGGCGCCGAACCTGCCTTGCGCCGCCTGGCGAGGCGCCTGGCAACCAGTGGCGGCGCGCCGCCGGGCGGCAACCTCACCCAGCGCCTGATCGCCGCCATGGGGCGCCTGAACGGCATGCGCTACCACGCCCATTGGGAAGCCCGCCCCCCTGCCCCGCGCCTGGTCCTGGGCCACTGCCCCTACGCCGCCATCCTCGACCAGCACCCCGAGCTGTGCCGCCTGGACGCTTACCTATTAGAAGCGTTGCTCTCCACCCCGGTGACCCAGACTGCCCGCCTGGAGCTGGACCGCCAGGGAGTGCCTTATTGTGCGTTCTCCCTCGCCGTGCGCTGAGCGGGCAAGCCAGGCTGCGCTTCTTGGTACAATAAAGCTCAGCGTGCCCCCAGCGGGAATGCTATGACAAGGAAGAGCCCATGATGCGCTTACTTTGGATTGCCGTGTTGATCCCCCTCATTGCCAGCGGGTGCGCCGCGCAGGGCGACGCGCCTGCCGCAGCCGTGGAAGGCTACCTGGGCGCCCTGGTCGCCCGGGACTACGATCGCCTGGCTGGCTTCTCCTGCGCCGGCTGGGAAGCCCAGGCGCGCACCGAGTTCGACTCCTTCACCGCCGTCACCACCCAGATCGAAGGGCTGCAATGCCAGCAGGCTGGCGTCCAGGGCGAGTTCACCGAGGTGACCTGCAGCGGCAAGATCACCGCCAACTACGGCAACGAGGTGCTCGAGATTAACCTGGCTGACCAGACCTACCTCGTCCGCATGGAAGGCGGCGAGTGGCGCATGTGCGGCTACCGCTAACCGCCCCTCTCCCGACCGCGTATGATACGCTGGCTGCTCTCACGCGAAAACCTGTACGCCCTGCTGCTGTGCCTGGCCGTGCTCGCCATCCTGGTGCTCACCGCGGACCAGGCCCCGCTGTGGATCTATCAGGGGTTCTAGATGACCCTCAACCAGATCCTGGCGGCGGCTGCCTTTGCCCTGCTGGCTGGCTGGTTCTTCCCGCCGCGCTGGCGCCTCTGGGCGATGCTGGCTGGCAGCCTCC
>JAQUAE010000311.1 GCA_028687395.1 Anaerolineales bacterium
CGGCATGACCATGAAGATCACCCTGTCAGTCGATCACCGGGTGAGCGATGGGGCGGAAGGCGCCCGCTTCCTGCAAGCTTTGGCCAAACGCCTGGAAGAACCGCTCAGCCTGGTGCTCTGAGTCCTTCTCTTGTCCCGCCTCAGCCGTTTTGCGCTGCTCCTCCTGGCGATCGAGTTTCTGGATGAGCTAACTTTTGGGGCACGCGAGGCCGCCTGGCCGCTTCTGCGCAGTGACCTGGACCTGAGTTATCTGCAGGTGGGTGCGCTGATCAGCCTGCCTTTGCTGGCAAGCAATATCATTGAACCGCTGCTCGCCATACTGGGGAACACCTGGCGCAGGCGGGCGCTTATCCTGGGCGGTGGCTGTCTGTTCGCTGGGGTGCTGGCAGCGGTGGCTCTCAGCGCCAGCTTCCTGCCCTTGCTGGTTGCCTTTGCCCTGCTCGCCCCCGCCTCCGGGGCGTTCGTCAGCCTCTCGCAGGCTACCTTGATGGACATACAGCCAGAGCGGCGCGAGGTCAACATGGCGCGCTGGACTTTCGCCGGCTCGCTGGGCGTCTTGCTGGGGCCGCTATGCCTGGGCCTGGCGTCCTGGCTGGGGTGGGGCTGGCGCGGCTTATTCCTAGCCTTCGCCATCCTGGCCGGCGGGCTGACCGTCACGACCTGGCGTGAGCCTTTCCCCGTGGTTGCCGGGCAGCTCTTCCCAGACGCCTCAGCCCTTACCGCCCTGCGCGACGGCCTGCGCGAAGCCTGGAGAGTCATGCGCAGGCGACATGCGGCGCGCTGGTTGGTCCTGCTGCAGTTCTCGGATTTGATGCTGGACGTGCTCCTGGGGTTCCTGGCGCTGTATTTCGTGGAGGCCGCACAGGTCACCCCGGCGCAGGCGAGCCTGGCGGTAGCGGTATGGAGCGGTGCGGGGCTGTTGGGGGACTTCCTGATCATCCCCCTCCTGGAGCGGGTTCCTGGCCTGCGCTACCTGCGCTGGAGCGTCTTGCTGGAGCTGGTCCTCTTCCCAGTCTTCCTGTTGGCGCCGGGGTTTACCGCCAAGCTGGTCGTGTTGGGGCTTTTGGGGCTGTTCAACGCCGGTTGGTATGCTATCCTGCAAGCCCAGCTTTACGCTGCGCTTCCCGGGCGCAGCGGCACTGCCCTGGCAGCCAGCAACCTGGCAGGCGCGGTGGGAGCCCTGCTGCCGCTGGGCGTGAGCCTGGTGGCGCAGCGGTATAATTTGCAGGCAGCCATGTGGCTGTTGCTCTTGGGTCCGGTGGCCTTGTGGTTTGGCTTGCCACCTTCCGGGTATAAAACGCAATGACTTCGGCAAGCTACGATCTGGCTTACGTTCAAGCAGGCGTTGCCTCTCTGGAAGCGTACCTGCTCTCCGGCGAGCTGTACTGGCCGCTGGATGCCGCGCCGCTCCCGGGAGAGCCTCCCTACCCGCGCCTGACCCTTGGCGGCCTGTTGCTGGCCGTACGCCGGGCGAGCGGCAGGCGCCTGTCACCCGCGGAAGTGACGCTACTCCGGGAAAGCGAGCATGAGCTGGAAGCCACGCGCCGCCGCTGGGCTGCCGCCTGGCAGGGCAAGGCGCGGCGCGAGTTCACCTCCCGCCTGCGCCTGTGGCGCGACTACCTGAACGACTACCGTGAGAATCCCCAGGAGCACCTGGACCGCTATGCCTACGAGGCGCGGAGGCGGGTGATGCTCGAGCTGCTGCTCCCCGAAACTGGGGAAACACCCGCTGCGGAGCTCGAGCTGCTTGGCGCGCTGGACCGCGTGCTACACGGCGTCTTCGCGCAGGATGGCTTCATCTGGGAGGCCGAGCTGGCTCCCGCCTTCCCGGAAGCACCTTACTGGTACCTGTGGGGAACCCCAAAGAAAGGCCTCTAGCGAGGAGCTGCAACCAAAGCGATGTGGCGATTGCGCTGGTCGTCCGCGCCTGTTGACGCGACGCCCGTTCAAAAACGCAATTTCATCAACGTGCAGAACGACGCCATAGGCATCGGCCTGGCGAGCGCGGCGGCCCCCTTTCTGCCCGTCTTCCTGACTCGTCTGGGGGCAAGCAACGTTGAAGTAGGCTTGCTCACATCCATGCCGGCGCTGACCGGGCTGCTGCTGGGGATTTTCGTCGGGCGTTTCCTGCAAACCCGCCCCCAGATCGTTCCCTGGTTCAGTGCGGCGCGCCTGCTGGTAGTCTCCTCATACGCCCTGACCGGCCTGGCCACCTTCCTGATTCCGCAAGCCTACCTGGTGCGCTCCATCCTGCTCATCTGGGCAGTGGCCACCCTGCCGCAAACCGTGTTGAATGTCTCCTTCTCGGTCGTGATGAATTCGGTGGCCGGGCCGCGCCATCGCTACGATTTGATGAGCCGGCGCTGGTCGATACTTGGGCTGACCACCGCCATCGCCGTAGGGGTGATTGGCCTGGTGCTGGATCGCATCGTCTTCCCGCTGAACTACCAGTTGGTGTTCATCGGATTGTCCCTGGGTGGGGTCATCAGTTACTACTTTTCCAGCCACATCGAGCTGCCGGACGCCGAGGTCCCGCCGCGCCAGGCGGGTCTCTCGTTGATAGAGCGCGTGCGCGACTTTGCCCGCCTGATTCGCGCGGAGCGGGAATTCATCCTGTTCATCGTGCGCCGCTTCGTCTACCACGCTGGCGTGGCGCTCTCCACCCCCATCTTCCCGCTCTACCTCGTGCGCGTGGTGCAGGCCAGCGACTCCTGGATCGGTTTCGTCAACACTGCCCAGACTGCCCTGCTCCTGGTGGGCTACTTCCTGTGGACGCGCCAATCCCGCGTGCGCGGCTCGCGTTACGTGCTGCTGTGGGCAACGCTGGGGTTGGGCTTCTACCCGGCATTGGTCTCCTTCACGCAGCGCATCGAGCTGATCGCTTTATATGCTGGGTTGGCGGGGGTCTTCCAGGCGGGCATCGACCTGGTCTTTTTCGATGAGTTGATGAAGACTGTCCCGGAGAAATACAGCGCCACCTTCGTCTCTATGGCGCAGAGCCTGCAGCATTTCTCATTGTTCGTAGGACCCATGTTGGGCACCTGGCTGGCGGGATTCATGGGATTAGGTGGGGCGTTGCTGGTCAGCGCGGCGCTGCGCTTCCTGGGTTTCGCCATGTTCGCCTGGTGGAAGACCGGCATCACCCCCTTCAGCCCGCGGCTCAACAAGAACGCTGCCCATTAAACCCCGCGCTGCATAAGAAACCCATTAAAATAATGTACAATACTTGTACATAATATTGACATTTG
>JAQUAE010000312.1 GCA_028687395.1 Anaerolineales bacterium
CGGGCGAGGCGGTTCCCAACACCTGCACTGGCGCAACTTCTACTCCAACGGCGTGTTGGGCGGCGCCGCCCCGATCGCCACAGGCATGGCGCTGGCTGAGAAGTTCAAAGGCAAGGCGAGCATTGCCGTTCTCTTCCTCGGCGATGGCGCCCTGGGGGAGGGGGTGCTGTACGAGGCCTTGAACATAGCCAGCTTGTGGCGCGCCCCCATCCTTTTCGTGCTGGAGAACAACCACATCGCCCAAACCACACCGGTCGAAAAAGGCGTGGCGGGCGATATTCTGGGTCGGTTTAGCGCTTTCGGCATTCCCGCCGACGAGCTGGATAGCAGCGACGTCACCCAGATTCTGCCAGCCGCTGAGCAAGCCATCGCCGCGGTGCGCAGCGCGGGGAGACCCGCCGCTCTCGTGCTGCACACCGCCCGCTTCGGGCCGCATTCCAAGGGCGACGATACCCGTCTCGCCGAGGATATCCAGCGCCTGAAGGAAACCCGCGACCCATGTCGCACCCAGGCGCAGCGGCTGGAGGCGCCAGTGCGGGAGCGAATCGAAGCGGAAGTGGTTGCCCAGGTCGAGGCGGCTTTCCGCCAGGCGGCGGCTGATCCCGTCGCCCAGGATGAGCAGCAGCATGGATAAACCCCAAACCGTCCTGGAGGCGATCAACCAGGCATTGCACCGGGCAATGGCAACCGACGAGCGCGTCTACCTGCTCGGCGAGGACATCCTGGATCCCTATGGCGGTGCGTTCAAAGCGGCGCGGGGGCTGTCCAGCACGTACCCGGAGCGTGTGCTGACCACGCCGATCTCCGAAGCCGGCATGTTGGGGGTGGCTACCGGCATGGCGCTGCGCGGGCTGCGCCCGGTGGTGGAAATCATGTTCGGCGATTTCATCACCCTGGTTTGCGACCAGTTGGTCAACCACGCCGTCAAGTTTCGCTGGATGTACAACGAGGCGGTGCGCGTCCCGCTGGTCGTGCGCACACCGATGGGCGGCCGCCGTGGCTACGGACCAACCCACAGCCAGACGCTGGAGAAGCTCTTCCTGGGCGTGCCCGGGTTGAACGTCCTGGCTGCCAACACCTTCACCGATCCGGGAGAGCTGCTCTACGCCGCCATCATGTGTGGGGAAGACCCACTCCTGTTCATCGAGAACAAGCTGCTTTACCCACTGCCTCTCGCCAAGGAACTCCTTAGCGCCGAGGTGCAAATCGGCTGGAGCGAAGCCGGAGCGCCCAGCCTGCCCTTCCGGGCGCCTGCCAGCCTGGCCACCGTGCGCGGCGCGCCGCCTGCCCAACTCACCCTGGCAGCTTATGGACACATGGCTGAGCTGGCCCGCCAGGCGATGTTTAAACTGGCTTACGAACAGGAGGCTTTCGTCGAGCTGGTCGTCCCTAGCCGGCTGGCGCCGGTGGACGCCAGCCTGATCCTGGAGTCGGCGCGCCGCACGAGCCGGCTGCTGGTGATCGAGGAGGGCACGTTGACCCTGGGTTGGGGCGCGGAGGTGCTGGCGCGCGCCGCCGAGATCTCAGGCACGCCGCTGAAAATTGCCCGGCGCCTGGCCGCCAGGGAGCATCCCATCCCTTCCGCACCGCACCTGGAAGCCGCCAGCCTGCCGTCCGTCGAGCAGATCGTGGCTGCAGCCAGCGCAATAATAAGAACCGAGGTGCACTCGTGACCAAATCGCCACCTTACGCCATCACCATCCCGCTGGTCAATCCCAACGAGCCGGAAGCCATCCTGGCTGGCGTGTACGTCGAAGAGGGCCAGGCGGTGAAGCCAGGCGACCCAATTTGCACACTGGAGACCACCAAGGCGACCTTCGAGATCACCGCCGAGGTAAGCGGCTACGTGGCCGGATTGCGGGCTGGTCGAGGGGAACTGGTGCAAGCGGGCGAAGTGCTCTGCTATCTGGCGGAAGACCCGCAATGGAAGCCTGACTTGCCAGGCGCAGGCCCCACCGGGGTGGAAGCCACCTTGCCGCCCGGATTGCGCATCACCCAGCCGGCGCTGGTGCTTGCCAGGAGCCTGGGGGTGGAACTCTCGCAACTGCCTGCCGGCCCGTTGATCACGGAAAACGCCCTACGCCTGATTCTGGAACGCTCTGGCAAAGCGCAGGCTGAAGCCCCTGAGGCAAGCATCGACCCCAGCGCGGTGCTGATTTATGGCGGCGGCGGTCACGGCAAATCGCTCATCGATCTGATCCAAGCATTGGGCGGTTATCGCCTCGTCGGGGTGGTAGACGATGCGCTCCCCATGGGCGGGGAGATCCTGGGAGCGCCGGTATTGGGCGGCGCCAATACGCTGCACAGCCTGCACCAGCAGGGCGTCCGCCAGGCGGTCAACGCGGTGGGAGGGATCGGCAACATCGCCAGCCGCATTCGCGTCTTCGACCTGCTGGCCGAGGCGGGATTTTCCTTTCCAGCGTTGGTGCACCCCACCGCCCTCGTCGAGCCCAGCGCGCAGCTCTCCCCGGGCGTGCAGGTCTTCCCCCACGCCTACGTGGGCAGCGCCGCGCGGCTGGGATTCGGCGCCATCGTCAACACCGGGGCGATCGTCTCGCACGATTGCGTCCTGGGGGATTACGCCAACGTCTCCCCGGGGGCGATGCTGGCGGGAGAGGTATACGTAGGCGCAAGCGTGCTTATCGGGATGGGCGCCACGGTCAACCTGCAGGTAACCATCGGCGAAGGCGCCAAGGTGGGCAACAGCGCCACGGTCAAGAGCGATGTGCCAGCGCGGAGAATCGTCCGGGCAGGGAGCATTTTTCCGGAGTAAACCTCCCCGGCGCCGACCGGTAGATGGATGGGCTACTCCCTGTGACACAACGTAAAATCATAAACTGAAGAAACCTTGCCACCACAAGCGCAAGGTTTCTTCATTCAAAAACAAAGTAGTATTCTATCCCTCAATAAGCCTAAGGGGCGCGCCATAAGCGCGGCAGGCGCAACCAGGCGAGCCTGCCCGCCACGACGCGCACCGCCAGGTACTCGCCGTCTTCAATTTCCTGCGCCATGACCAGCGCCAGCATCCCCTCTTTCAGTTTTTCCAGGCCAGATACCTTGTTCAACGGGCTGCGGAAGAGCGTGTCCGCATTCACCTGGAGGCTGACCTGCTCACCGCCCCGCGTTTCCAGGGTAAACTCGTCTTCGCCAACCTCCACGACCTTGCCAATGAAGCGCTGGTCGAACTCGGGCAGGTCGCCCTCTTCCCCGGCAAGCACCAGCACTGCGATGCGCTCGCCATCATC
>JAQUAE010000313.1 GCA_028687395.1 Anaerolineales bacterium
CCCAGCTCCAGGTGGAGAAATCCCTGGCCAAGGAGGGCTTGTCGCGTGAGGCCATCGGGCGTGAGGCGTTTCTGCGCCGCACCTGGGACTGGAAGGCGAAGTATGGCGGCATCATCACCCGCCAGATTCGCCGCCTGGGCGCCTCCTGCGATTGGAGCCGCGAGCGTTTTACCCTTGACGAAGGCCTCTCCCAGGCAGTGCGCGAAGCCTTCGTGCGCCTGTACGAGAAAGGCCTGATCTACCGCGGGCCGCGCATGATCAACTGGTCGCCGGGGTTGCGCACCGCCGTCTCCGACCTGGAAGTGGAGTACCACGAAGAGCCTGGAACGATGTACTACTTTAAGTACATGCTCGAACCGGCCGGCGCTGGTGAGGAAGGCGAGTTCATACCGGTGGCCACTACCCGCCCGGAGACAATCCTGGGCGATACCGCCGTGGCAGTGCATCCCGAAGACTCGCGCTACACCCACCTGATCGGGCGGGAAGCCATCGTACCTATCCTCGGACGGCGGATACCGGTGATCGCTGATGAGTACGTCGACCGAGAATTCGGCACCGGCGCGCTCAAGATCACCCCCGGGCACGACCCCAACGATTACGCCATCGGCATGCGCCACAGGCTGGCGGTCATCTCGGTGCTGGACGAAGCCGCCCGGGTCAACAGCCAGGGAGGCAAATACGCCGGGCAAGATCGCTTCGAGGCGCGCAAGCACTTGTGGGAAGACATGCGCGCCGCCGGCTTGGTCATCAAAGAGGAGCCCTACACCCTCAACGTGCCTCGCTCGCAGCGCGGCAACGAGGTGGTGGAGCCAATGGTCTCCACCCAATGGTTCGTGAAAATCCAGCCTCTCGCCGAAGCTGCCTTGCAGGTGGTGCGCGAGGGTAAGATCAAGATCGTGCCGGAGAGGTTCACCAAAGTGTATTACAACTGGCTGGAGAACATCGAGGACTGGTGCATCTCCCGCCAACTCTGGTGGGGACACCGCATCCCGGTCTGGTACTGCGCCGATTGCGGCCAGATGAGCGTGGCGCGTCAGGACCTGGAGCGCTGCGCCCACTGCGGCAGCGCCAACATCGAACAGGACCCTGACGTGCTGGACACCTGGTTCTCCTCCGGGCTGTGGCCCTTCTCTACGCTGGGATGGCCCGAGGAAACCCCTGACTACCGTTACTTTTACCCCACCACCATGATGGAAACGGGATACGACATCCTGTTCTTCTGGGTGGCGCGCATGATCATGATGGGCGTGGAATTTACCGGCAAGGTCCCCTTCGAGACGGTGTATCTGCACGGGCTGATCCGCGATGAGACCGGGCGCAAGATGAGCAAGACCTGCGGCAACGTGATCGACCCGCTGCAGGTCATGGACGAGTACGGCACCGACGCCTTCCGCTTCACACTGCTGGTCGGGTCAACGCCGGGCAATGACGCCAACCTGAGCCTCAAGCGGGTGGAAGCCAACCGCAATTTCGCCAACAAGGTCTGGAACGCAGGGCGCTTCGTGATCAACGCGCTGGACAATGCACCACAAGACGCCCAGGGCGAAATCGAATGGACGCTGGCCGATTCGTGGATTTGGGCGCGACTGCAAACCCTGATCCGCGACGCGGAACGCCTCTTCCAAAGCCACCAGTACGGCGAAGCCGGGCGGCAGATCTACGAATTCTTCTGGAGCGAGTTTGCCGATTGGTACCTGGAAATCGCCAAGCTGCAGCTCGCCGAAGGCGGCGACCGGGCGTACACTACGGCGCGCACCCTGGTGCAAAGCCTGGACCTGTGCCTGCGCCTGCTGCACCCCTTCACGCCCTTCATTACCGAGGAGCTGTGGGGGCACCTGCGCAAGGCGGCTGAAGCGCACTCAGCCCGGCTGGCGCCTGCTGGCGGCTGGCCGGAAGCCCTGATTATCGCCCCCTGGCCCGAGCCGCGGCCGGTTGCGGACGGGGAAGCGCAGAAGACAGCCGATTTCACCCTGGTGCAGGAGGTGGTGAAAGCCATTCGCAACCTGCGCTCGGAAAAGGGTGTTCCCCCCGGCAAGCGCATCCCCGCCACGCTCGTCTCGGCCAGCGCGGAGCCGGTACTCAGGCAGCAGCAAAAGGCTATCGCCGCGCTGGCGCAGCTCGACTTGCAGGGCCTGGACATTCTGGAGCGCCTGCCCTCCCGGTTGAACGACCAGGTTGTCCTGGTAGCCGGCCCGGTGGAGGTTTACCTGCCCCTGGCGAATTTGGTAAACTATAGCGAAGAACTGGCTCGCCTGACCAAGGAGCTGGAGGGGTCGCAGGCGCAGATCACCCGTCTGAGCGAGCTGCTCGCCGGTCCCTTTGCGGAGAAGGCGCCTGCCAGCGTGGTGCAGAAGGAGCGCGAGAAGCTGCGCGCTTACCAGGAAGTGGCCGAGAAACTGCGCCGTCAAATCGAACAAATGAAGTGAGTGCTCCTGATATAAGGAAGGAGGCATGCGGTATGAAGATGCGCTTGACAGATTTCACTATGGCCTATCTCGAAGCGGGTGAAGGTCTCCCTGTGCTGCTCATCCATGGCTACCCACTGAGCAAGGACATCTGGCAGCCCCAGCTCGAGGGCCTGGCCAGCGCGGCGCGCCTGATTGCACCCGACCTGCGCGGCCACGGTGGTTCCAGCGCGACCAGCGGCGCCTATTCCATGGAGTTGCTGGCCGATGACTGCCACGCCCTGCTGGTCGCGCTGGGCATACGCCCTCCGATCGTGGTCGGCGGGCTATCCATGGGAGGCTACGTCGCCATGGCTTACGCCCGCAAATACCCCGCCGAGTTGGCAGGCCTGCTGCTGGTGGCTACCCGCGCCGCAGCCGACACGCCCGAAGCAAGGAATAACCGCTTGAAGGCCATGGAAAGCGCCCGCCAGGATGGGCTGGAAGCCATCTTCGACAACATGCTGCCCAAGCTGCTCTCGCCGCAGACCCTGACCAAGAATTCCCAGCTTGCCAAACGTGCGCACCACATTATGGCAGCCACCTCGTTGCAGGGCGTGTTGGGCGACCTGGCGGGCATGCGCGAACGCCCGGACGCGATGGAGGTGCTCCTGGGATTCAAGAAGCCCGCCCTGATCGTCCATGGTGAGGACGACCAGATCATCCCCCGGGGGGAAGCGGAGAGCATGCACGCCGCGTTGAGCGACTCCCAATTGGTGGTGATTCCCGGCGCCGGCCACCTGCCCCCGCTGGAGCAACCCGAAGCCTTCAACCAGGCAGTATCCGGGTTCCTGGGCCAC
>JAQUAE010000013.1 GCA_028687395.1 Anaerolineales bacterium
CCGGATTTCTGAATACCTGTGGTCGCTGCAAGTCAGGGGGTTATTCACCCCTCACAAGTACGAGAAGCAGAGAGCATTGGACGAAGCCCGGCGAGCCTTCGACGAGCATCGCCACTGGCCGCAGGAGCCTTGGAGATTATTGGCGAAGCGGTAAAACGCCTACCTGAGGATGTGCGCCAAAGACATTCTGATTACGAGGGTAAAAGCAGCTCAGATAAGTGAGCTGGCGCTTACTTCCTCTCCACCTCGACCCACATCTGCTCCCCATTCGTACTGAGGTGAATCCAACCGTGCAGGTCGGTGCGCAGCAGCGGCAGCCCGCGAAGCGCCTGCAGCGTCTCGGGGGAGGGCCGCCCATTCCGATCCCCTGCGGCAACGCTGATTAGTATCACCTGCGGGCGCAGCTTCTCGATCCAGCTCGGCGGATTCAATAGCCCATCGCCCCCGCCGGCCAACAAGACGGCGGTTAGGGGCCCCAGGGAGGCATCCGCCTGGAGCTGCTCAAGCAAGCCGGCATCCAGCCCGAGGGGGAGCAGGACGCGGAAATCTTTCCATTCGAGGAGGAAGGCGCCGCCGCTCTCGCCCGCCGCAATCAGGCGCAAGGCCGCTCCATCTCCAAGGTCGAGCGCTTGCCCCGCCTGGGCAACCACCTGCGGCAAGCGCACCTCGGCCAGCGCCTCACGCACCAGGCGCCCGTTGTAGCCTTCCAGCTCGGTCGCCGCAAGCCAGGCGTTTTGCGCCGGGTAACGCTCCAGCATACGGGGGAGAGCGGTGAGCTGGTCATCTTGATTGGAGGCGATTACCAGCCAGTCCAGGCGGCGCTGGAAGAGAGGCAGCCGCCGGCCGAGGGCATCAGAGAGGGCATTGGCGCTGGGTCCACCGCCGAGCAGCAGGTAACGCCCGGAGGGCGTCTGCACCAGCACGGCCTCGCCCGAGCGCCCGGAGGCGCTCACCTCCAGCAGGTAGAGATGCAGCCTCCCGTCCGGGGCGGTCAGCACGGCTCGCCAAACCAGCAGGGTGCATACGCCGAGGGCGGTCAGCGCCACGCCCGGGCGCAAGGCAGCCAGCCGCCCGCTCGCTCGCGGCCAACCCAGGGTGAGCAGGAAAAGCACCAGGTAGAAGAGCACGACCACAACCAAGGACACGCTCCCCAACTGCATAGCCCCGCCGGGCCAGGCGGCGAACCACTCCACCCCGCGGATGGTGAAATCCACGAAGGGCCACGCCAGGTAAGCGATCACCTGTCCTATGGGGAAGGCCACCCACCCCCCAAGCACCGCCAGACCGCCCATGACCATCACCGCCGGCTGGGCAGGCAAGATGACCGGATTCGCCACCAGCGACACTATTGAAAGACGCTTGAAGTGATACACGATGACCGGCAGCGTGGTCAACTGCGCCGCCACGGTGAACAGAAAGTACGCCCCCACCCAGCCACCCAGGCGTTGCGCTCTCTCGCCGGGCAGGAAGCGCCCGGCGATGCCCACCACGAAATCGGTGAATGGCTGGGCGTACAGCACCAGGCCCAGGGTGGCGGCAAAGGAAAGCTGGAAGCCCACGTCCCACAGCAGGTGGGGGTTGAAGAACGCCATCACGGCGCCCACGAACGCCAGGCTGTTCAGCCCATTCTGGCGGCGCCCCACCTGGACGGCGATGAGCGCCAGGCCGCCCATGATGGCGGCGCGCACGACTGCTGCGTCCGCCCCCACCAGCAGGGTGTAGATCGCAATCGCCAGCAGGGAGAGCGCCGCCCCGCGCCAGCGATCGAACAGCCGGGTGAAGAGCCAGGAAAACAGGCCGGCAAGAACGGCGATATTGAAGCCGCTGATGGCGATGATGTGGGCAGTGCCGGTGTCGTTGAACGCCTGGCGCACCGGTTGAGGAATGCCGCTCTCCACGCCAAGCAGGATGCCGGCTAGCAACGCCGCTTCCGGGTCTGGGAACAGGCGATGCAGAAGGCGCAGCGAGCGGTCCTTGAAAGCGAAGATAGCCGCCTTGAGCGGATTGCCCTGCCCGCGTCGCAGCAGGCGCGCCTCTGCCTGAGGCATCAGGGTATGCACGCCGCTGCGCGCCAGGTAATCGCGGTAGGAGAAGTCCTCGAACTCGGGCGGGGTTTGCAGGCGTCCCTCGACTTGCAGGCGGTCGCCGTAGCGCCAGTCGCCTCCCGGGGGCAGGCGCGCCAGAACCAGCCCCTCGGCGGGCTGGAAGGCGCCCCCCTCCACGTCGGCAATGCGCTCGACGGCGATGCGCGCCTGGGTGTACAGGTCACGTTCCTCCGGCGGCTGGACGATTACCCCCTCCAGCAAGTAGGCCTGCGGGCGGTCGTTGTAGTAAGCAATGAAACGTGGGTCGTCCCAATCCGGCAGCGCCAGGCTGAAGCGCGCCGCGCCGGCGAGCAGGGCAAGGAGCAAAGCCCACCACGGCAAGGGCAGGCGCGACCTCAAGCTACGATACCACTGGCGCAGGCGATTGGCGCCTTGGGGCGACGGCTCGACGGTGGTTTCGTGCAGCGGGCGAGACCGCTTCCTCCTGAGCCACCAGACGAGAAGAAGGCCAGGCAAGGCAGCACCCAATGCAATCAGCCAGTCTCCCTTGGCGAGAGGCAGGCTGGCTGCCAGCAGGATGCCGCTGAGGAAAGCCAGTGAAAGCCAGAAGAGGGGCATGTACGGCGTTAGAGTTTCAGTTCACCTGGAGGGGCAACAGCGTGGAATGTGGAGCAAGGCCCCGATAGACGCATTTTACCAGAGCCGCCCGGCGATACGCGATCTTGCGGGGCGGAAATAGTGCGCCATCCACAGGGAGAGCAATCGAGTGGCATCCAGGTCACAAGCCATATCCCATCGCTCCGAATATCTGTATAATCATCCTATGGGTGGTGTCTTCACTTTCAGGGAGGGTGCATCAGACAGGGCTTTGTCCGCACATATAGTGGAAGTGAATAAACGCAAAGAGGCAATCCCATGCAAAGCATCTTTTCAGGACGCCGGGCAGTGATTGTAAGCATCGCGTTGCTCACGGCTGTACTCCACATCGTTGGCATCGGCAGGCACGTCCAGCGGGAGTTATTTAACCTCTACTACAGCTACTTTTCTGATCTGTTGCTTCCGTTTACGTTCTACTTTTTGTTTTGCCTGCCCACGCCAGAACTGGCCTTGCTCCGGCGTTGGGAAGTGAGATTGGCGCTGACGTTTTTGCTGCCTTCCATCGCCGAGACCAGCCAGTACTTCGGGATACCCGTTTTGGGGGAAACCTTCGACCCGCTGGACTACGTCATGTACGCCTGCGGAGCCTTGCTTGCCGCGCTTGTCGAGACCCAGGTATTCGCGCGCGTGTTTCGTTTTTGGAGGATTGCTGAGGCTGGAGGGTAGCCTGGCTTTTACGCGATCATTACCAGCACGTACTTCCCATTGATACTTTAACGCCAGACAAACCTGGCTGGAACGCCGCCTACCAGTTGTCAGCCCGTTCACAAAGGCTATTCGGAGGGGAAAATCCAACCGGTGTGATTGCTTAACCTTAGCCTAACCACAATTATTCGGACATTTATGGTATGATTTACACCTTCCGAAGGAATGCGCCTGGCGCACCACCAACCCGCACACTCGCTCTCATTACGATACTATCGATTACAGAAAGGATAGGCTCAAATGCTCAATTTAAACACGCTCATGGTCGGCACCAGGCAGCCCAAAGTCCTGGCAGCTTTCTATGAAAAAGTCCTGGGGAAACCGGCGGAGATGGCCGATGAAAAGCATGGCTTTTGGGGCTGGCAGGCAGGGGCGGCGTATTTCGCCGTGCTGGACCATTCAGAAATGAGCGGCCCCGCCAAAGACCCCGGCCGCATCCTCTTCAATTTCGAGACGCCCCAAGTCAAAGAGGAGTACGAGCGCATCAAAGCCCTGGGCGCTACGGTCATCAAAGAGCCCTACGAAATGCAAGGCGGCTGGATTGCCACCCTGGCAGACCCGGACGGCAACTATTTCCAGCTGGTCACGCCCATGGAATAAGCCGGTGTGGCGCGCGCCTGACAGCCGGCAATGAGCCCCATGACCTCTCGAGGAAAGACGGTATGCGCAAACTGAGCGTCAATACTTTCACGACCCTGGACGGCGTGATGCAGGCCCCCGGCGGGCCGCAGGAAGATCCCACCGGGGGATTCACCTGCGGCGGGTGGTCTGCCAATTACTGGGACGATATGATGGGGCGGACCATGGACGAAGCCATGGCAAAGCCATTCGACCTTCTGCTGGGGAGGAAGACCTACGAAATCTTCGCGGCTCACTGGCCCTACGCCAAAGGAGAGCCCGGCGCAGACGTGCTCAACAATGCGAAAAAGTACGTCGCCTCGCGCACGCTGGAGTCCGTCGAATGGAAGAACTCCTTCCTGCTCAAAGGGGACGTGGTCCAGGCGGTCAAGAACCTGAAAGCGCAGGAGGGCCCTGAGCTGCAGGTGCACGGCAGCAGCAACCTGATCCAGACCCTGTTGCGGAACAACCTGGTCGACGAGTTCCGGGTTTGGATCTTCCCGGTCGTTATCGGGAAAGGCAAACGGCTGTTCGGCGAGGGGACCATTCCAGCCAGCCTCCAGCTCATCGAGACCCAGACCTCGAGCACGGGAGTCATCCTGGCAACCTACACGCCGGTTGGAGCGCTCGAAACCGGTTCTTTTGCCCTGGAGCATCCCTCCGCGGCGGAGCTCGCCAGGCGAGTACGGCTCAGCCAGGAAGGCTGGCATTTAGAGAGTAAAGGAAGCTAAATCATGCAGAAAATCACCCCACACCTGTGGTACGACAAAGACGCAGTGGAAGCAGCCGAGCTTTACGTGGCGACCTTCCCCAGCTCGAAAGTCAAGCACACCAGCGTGCTCCGCGACACCCCCTCCGGCGACGTGGACGTGGTGACTTTCGAGCTGATGGGGCTGGAATTCCAGTCCATCAGCGCCGGGCCGCTCTTCAAGTTCAACCCCTCGATCTCCTTCCACGTCGCCTGCAAGACCAAAGAAGGCGTGGACGAAATCTGGGAGAAGCTCTCTCCCGGTGGGCAGGCGCTCATGGAGCTGGGCGCTTATCCTTTTAGCGAGCGGTTTGGCTGGCTGCAGGACCGGTTTGGCCTCTCCTGGCAAATCATCTATACCGGGCTGGAGTCCACCGAGCAAATTACCCCGGTGATCATGTTCGTGGGCGATGTGTGCGGCAGGGCGGAGGAAGCGATCACTTTGTGGACGTCGCTCTTCCCCGGCTCGAAGGTCGATTCGGTGCAGCGGCACGGCAAGGGCGAGGAGCCGGATAAGGAGGGCACCATCACCTACGCCTCCTTCTCGCTCTTCGGGCAGAAGTTCGGTGCGATGGACAGCGCCCATAACCACCAGTTCCAGTTCAACGAGGCGATATCCTTCATCGTGAACTGCGAGACGCAGGAGGAAATCGACCGCTACTGGGAGCAGCTCTCCGCGGCGCCCGAAGCGGAGCAATGCGGCTGGTTGAAGGACCGGTTTGGGGTTTCCTGGCAGGTGGTTCCCACCGGCATGGAAGCCATGCTGGCCGGCAAGGATCCAAAGAGAGTCGAGCGGGTGACGCAGGCTTTCCTGGCGATGAAGAAAATCGATATCGCCGCGCTCAAGGTGGCTTACGAAGGGGGGTAAGAGACACCTCGCCGGGTCAATTTACCAGCCCGCCTCTTGGGTTAGAGCTCACAAATCGGCTAAGATTGAAGGCGGCTGGCAGTATCGTTGATCGACTGGCGCAACGGCTGGGGCGTGTGGCACAGGCAAGCCAGCCGAAGACAGAAGTGGGGCGTGAGCAGCGCGGGCGACTGGGCTTCCCTTACGGGTAAACCCCGTGGAAGGTGGGGCAAACCCGAGAATAACCAAAGTCGCCCGCGGTGGCGCAGCATGCTGATGAACAAAACGGATCGGGAGGTTGACGCCACGGATTTTTGTCATAAGATTCATCCAAACGATACAAATATCTAAAAGTTATTGAAATACTTAGAAAGGAAGAAACCCTGGGGAATGGCGGGATAAGTGTACCTCTCCAGAGGATGAAAACAGGCATATTACAATTCATGATTTCCATCTCAACTTATTTGCCAAGTAAGGCGCTCTTTACACATTGGAAACTGCCTTTTCCTTAGTTTCCTTCCATGGAGTGTCCTTAATATTTTTGGGACTAGTCACAGAATTTTTTCTAGCTAAACCGGTATATGCCTTTTTATACGAAGTCTAAATCATCCTTGAATATTAATTGCCAAGGTTGACCAAAACCCGGCATACCTTTTGGAGCAGCTCTAAAGCGTTGGCAATTGGAAGGGTCCCGCATCTTCTCAGGTATCTCTACTAGAAATATTGGTGAACGGTTGGAAATCTGAAACCCATACGCAATGACGTTCTCAACAAAGAAGCATATTCGGTTTGCGGATCGACGGGCATATTCATCAACCTGCAACTTCCCTAGCTCGGGGAACACAGCAGTAACTTTATCTGGAGGGCTGAACAGATATTGTACTCGTCCTAGTGTCCATCCTTTGTGTTCTCGGTCATTCCTCAGCTCCTGAAATTCATGTAGCCACGCTGTACGCACATTCCCTAAATAGTCAGCAAATTCGTTACTCACATTTTCCCTAAAATCAGCTAATCCCTTCTCATAATTGTCTTGTCTTTGGTAAAGAAATCCTATATCCAGGTCATAAAGGCATCGAACAATTTCCTGAAGCCTGTCTTTAAATGCGATTGAGCCGTGATCAAGTAGCTTACCAACCGCCTGGTTTAATTTGAAGTCTACAGTTCCATTGACTGTGAAGGCGTTTTGTTGGATTGTGACTATTTGCCCCTTGGCTAAGGATTCTGTATGGTTACTGATCGTTTCAATAATCTCAAACGCCGCATCTCTTGCTGCGTGTAGTGCCAAGAATAATGAAAAGTGGAACTTGTCAAACTGTTGACGAGAAATCTGTTTGTTGCGGGGGTCAATGTTTCCCAACTCTAATAGGTTGCGAATCTCAAGCATCCCGTGGAATAATCTGGCGACGAAAGGTGAGCGGGTACCCTCATTGGAGTATTTTAAGAAAGCGGCTGTGTTCACCGATAAATAACTACTTTATCATAATAAGACCGTTCATCTAAACAAACTTCTAAGTGGTTAATAATTAATTAGGCAATCCGAGCATTTAAAGTCCAAGGGCATCTGCCCATTGATTGAGCACTTCTATCATTGCCTGGGAAGCTGCTCTGGCTTTGTCTGCCTCAATCGGCATATCGGTGTGGTATAGGTTGCTTAGTTCTTTATGCACGGCCAGAACGTGGTTTGAGCTTGCCAGAATTGTAGCCCGATGGTTTTCATCCCGAATATGCTTTTTGGCCGCATACTCTAGGCGTTGACGACGAGTGACCATCTCCGGTTTTTTGTGGTCCTCAGGCTCCCAGCCAGGTTGAAATCTGACCTCGTTATCAGGTGCCAGTTTTCGCATTAGGTGGTCATACGCTTGGCGTATGTCCGATAGAATGGATTTCTCGGGGTGACTTGAGGTCCTCATACGTACTTCAAGAATCTGCCTATAGAGTTTTCCTAGCTCAGTGTCAACGGCTTCAAACTTTCTTGCGTATTCTTCGTCCTTATTTGGCTTGGTGATGGCATCGTTGATCAATGAAGGGTTAAAGGCTTCCACACGATAGACGAAAGAGTGAGCGCTAGCGGTAACCGTCCCGTATACTGATGCAGTTGAAGAGAATGCCAGGACCTGGGCGTAAGCATCAGCGGCTCCTGCCCTTAGAGAGGCTGCCTCAGCAGACATAGCTTCCAAGTAACTTGCAGATGCCTCCCGGTTGGTGTGGTTTGAAAGGGGTGTGGGTCAGCATGATCCCAGTATGTTTTTCCGGTCTCAACGATGTGGATGGAGCGATCTATCTCATCAGCCGCAGATAGGTGAAGCTCCTTTGACGCTTTCAAATCTTGGAGCGTTTTTTCTACAAAAAGACCCGGTGGAGTGAATTTTTTGTTGCTGTCCTTATCCAAAATACAGTTCTCCATTAGATGTCTGAAATATAACATATTCGTCATCAGTCATGCGCCTAATTATTAATTTCTATGATTGTCTCTACTAGCAGAGGCAAGTATAGAACGCACTTAATTATACGAATAGAGCACCCCCTCCCCCAAACGTGACGCTCGGCAGGGGCGAACGGGCGGGTTGTCACTCGCCCGGCACATAAATCGAGAGTATCATAGGGGTAATTCGTCAAACACGGCCGGCAGACCTCCAACCCGCTGCCGGCATGGAGGTGAGCATGCAAGACCTGACCGAACCCATCCTCGAGCTGGTGCGGCTGACTTCCACCGACCTGCCCGCCGACGTGGAGCAGGCCCTGCGCCAGGCGGTGGAGCGCGAGGCGCCTGGCTCGGCGGCGCGCGGCGCCCTGGAAACCATCCTGAAGAACGTGGCGCTCTCCCGGGCGAACTCCACGCCCATCTGCCAGGACACAGGCACGCCGCTCTTCTACGTGCGCCACCCCGCCGGCTGGAGCACGCGCAGCCTGCGCGCCCAGATCGAATCCGCCGTGGCGCAGGCTACCGCCCACGCTTACCTACGCCCCAACTCGGTCGACTCGTTGAGCGGCAAGAACAGCGGCAACAACCTGGGCGGGCACTACTTCCCCACCATCCACTTTGAGGAAGTGGAAGGCGAGGCGCTGGTCATCGAGCTGATGCTCAAGGGCGGCGGCTGCGAGAACGTCGGCGCACAGTACTCGCTGCCGCACAGCCAACTGGGCGCCGGGCGGGACCTGGCTGGGGTGCGCAAGGTGGTGCTGGACGCTGTGCACCAGGCCCAGGGACAGGGCTGCGCACCGGGCATCCTGGGGGTGGCCATCGGCGGCGACCGCGGCTCTTCATATTACGCCTCCAAGGAAGCCCTGCTGCGCAAGCTGGACGAGCCCAACCCGGATGAGAGCCTGGCCGCGCTGGAAGCGCGCCTGACCCAGGAAGCCAACCAGCTCGGCATCGGCCCGATGGGCTTTGGCGGCGAGACCACTGTGTTGGACGCCAAAATCACCCACCTGAACCGCCTGCCAGCCAGCTACTTCGTCTCGGTGTCGTATATGTGCTGGGCTTACCGGCGGCGCAAGATGGTCTGGAAAGACGGGCAGGTGAGCTACTCGTAAGGGGCGGCTCGAAGGGAGATAGCCATGCGTTCAGTGCAAATACCCATCAGCGACGAAACCATCCGCAGCCTGGAAGTGGGCGAGCCAGTGGCGCTATCCGGGGTGATGATCACCGGTCGGGACGCGGCGCACAAGTGGATGGTGGATACCTTTATCAAGAAGACTCGCCAGCCGGAGGGCGACGACCAGCAGGTCTACGCTGCGCTCAAGCCCATCCTGGCGGGTGGCGTGATTTACCATTGCGGACCGGTGGTGGCGGGGCTGGACACGAAAGACTACCGCTTTGTGGCGGCTGGCCCGACTACAAGCTCGCGCGAGGAGCCTTACCAGGGCGACGTGATGCGCCACTTCAACGTGAAAGGCGTGATCGGCAAGGGCGGCATGGGGCCCAAGACGCTGGCCGCCTGCCAGGAGGCGCCGGGCGCCTACCTGCACGCCATTGGCGGGGCGGCTTCCCTGATCGCCCAATCGGTGAAGCGCGTGCTCGGCGTGCACAAGCTGGATTTCGGCGTGCCCGAAGCGATGTGGGTCATCGAAGTGCAGGACTTCCCCGTGGTGGTCACCATGGACGCGCACGGGCGCAGCCAGCACGCGGTCATCGAGGCGCAATCGAAGTCAGCGCTGGAAAAGCTACTCGCCGCGTGAGACCGCAGGCAAGAGAGCACCAGCCCAAAGATAGATATAAATACACGGGAGGCGCGCTGGATTGCGCCTCCCGTGTATTGTAGTATGACAGGTGGTATAAGACAGCCAAGCCTACTGAGGCGGCTCCTTCTTCTCCATCTCTTCCAGGACCTGTAAATCCTGCTGCAGGCTGCGGCGACGGATGACCAGGCTGATCAGGTAGATCGCCATCACGCCGAAGATGACTGCATATCCGGCGATCATGTAAGCGCCGGTATCTGCGGGGGCTTGTTGAAAGAACATAAGCTGTTTTCTCCAAGAATCGAGTGGGCAGGGCGGAAGCTAAGCGGCTAGCTTGAGCTTGAGCTGCTCGACGTGGTCAGCCAGCTTGCCCAGGCGCACGCGGTGCCAGAGCAAATCGACGAAGACGAAGGTGAAGGTCAGCAGGCTGAACATGAAGGTTTGCAGCATCCTGGGGGTCATATCGAACTGGCCCTCGGCGCCGGGCTGGTTGCTGCCGATGACGATGGGGTGGATGGTGCGGAAGAGGCGGGCGGACATGAAGGTAAGCGGCACGCTGATAAAACCGACGATGGCGTAGACCGCCCCGAAGCGCCCGCGGCGGTCGGGGTCTTCGATGCCCTGGCGCAACATGAGGTAGGCGGCGTAAATCAGCTCCATGATGGTCGCCGTGGTCAGGCGCGGGTCCCAGGTCCACCAGGTGTTCCAGATCGGGCGCGCCCAGATCGAGCCGGTGACGATGTTGATGAAGATGAAGGCGATGCCGATCTCCACCGCGGCTACCCCGACGATATCCCAATGGCGCCGCCCGGTACGCAGGTAGACGATGCCGGCGAAGGCGGCAGCCAGAAAGCTGAGCATGCCCACCCAACCGGCGGCGACGTGAAAATAAAAGACGCGCTGCACCTGGCCCATCACAGCCTCGGTGGGCGCGTAAAAGAAGACCAGTCCTACTGCGATGGCGAAGAGGGCCGCCGTCACGGCGTCCAGAATCGTCAGCAGGCGCGGTTTTGGTTCCATAAGCTATTCCTCCACTACGTAATCGAATACCATAAATGCTACTGCGATGAAGACCACGTCGTAGACCAGCAACAGGTTGAGCCAGGGGCTGATTTCAGCCATCTCGAGCCCTTGCAGGAACCCGGTGCTGCTCTTTACGGCGGCAATCAGCACCGGTATGGCAACTGGAAAGAGCAAGATGGGCAGCAGGATGTCGCGCGTGCGCGTCTGCACCGCCATCGCCGAGAGCAAGGTGCCCACAGCCACGTAGCCCAACGATCCCAGCAGGATCACCAGAAGCAAGCCGCCCTGAAAAAGGTTGATATTGTACAGCACGCTGTAGATGGGAAGGACGATGACCTCCACCAGGATCATGAAGATGAGGTTGCCGATGGCCTTGCCGAAATAAATTGCGCTGCGATCTACAGGGGCGAGCAACAAGCCGTCCAGGCAGCCGCGGTCCTTTTCCATCGCCATCGAGCGGTTCAAACCCAGCGTGCCGGCAAACGCAAAGGTCACCCACAGCACGCCAGCGGTCACCGTGGCGCGGGTGCGTGTGTCCAGTTCCAGGGCGAAATTGAAAATCAAGATGACCAGCAGGGCGAAGACCAGCATCGCCGAGAGCAGCTCACGGCTGCGCAACTCGGCAGCCAGGTCCTTCCACACCAGCGCGGCAATCGAGCGCAGGTAGAGGCGCATGCCTTCCAGCAGGCCGGGGGTTTTTGCGTGGGAGACTACCGGGGCGCCATCCATCAGGGTTGCCTCAAGCGGAGCGTAAAGCCTGGCGGTAGAAGCCAAGCAGGTCGTCGGGTTGGATTTGGGCGCGCTGCACGGAGGCGACGATCACGCCATTGGAGAGCACGTCGAAGCGCGAGGCCAGGTCGGCCACCCGCGCCAGGTCGTGGGAGGTCATCACCACGGTGCGGCCGCGGGCTGCCACCTCGCGCAGCACCTCCTCCAACATGTCGCAGGCTTCCTGGTCCAGGCCGGTGTGAGGCTCATCAAAGAGCATGACTTCGGGGGCGTGGAGCACGGCGCGGCCAATCGCCAGGCGTTGTTGCATGCCGCGCGAGAAGGTGCGCACCAGGTCCCGCCGGCGGGCGGCGAGCCCCACCAGGTCCAGGACTTCGGCCAGGCGCGCTTCCAGCCCTGGCACGGCGTACATGCGCCCATAGAAGCGCAGGTTCTCTTCTGCGGTCAGCTCGCCATACAGCAACGGCAGGTGGGAGACCACGCCGATGCGCCGGCGCAACGCCCCCGCCTGGGCAGGCAGGCGATGGTTAGCAATGATCACTTCCCCAAGCGTGGGGCGGGAGAGCGAGGCCAGGATGCGCAAGAAGGTGGTCTTCCCCGCCCCGTTCGGCCCCAGCAAGGCCACGAACTCCCCCGGCTCGACGTGAAAATCCAGGCCGCGCAGCACGGTCTTCAGACCAAACCGCTTGACAAGCTTGCGTACCTCAATCATGGCATTGGGGGAGGGGTTCTGTTGAGCGGCTGCGCTTCCAGACGGCCTTTTTGCACACAGCGCTCAGTCACCAGAATACCTCATTTCGCGCTCGCGGAGGCGTCTTTCAGCTCCTGCAGGCGGGCTTTCAACTCCGCCCGGCGCTGGTTGTAGGCAGCTTCGGGTAGCTGGCCCGCCTGGAACAGGTCGTCCAGGGCAATGATGGCATCCATCACCGTGTCGGGGTTCTCCTGAGCCTGGCTGCTGGCGGCCAGGAGCACGTCGCTCTCCTCCTCGGCAGCCTTGAGTCGAGACTGGCGATAGAACCAGGCGCCGGCGACGATCAACGCCACACCGAGGGCGCCCAGGCCGACGAATAGCGAGTTGGCGGAACCGCCGTCCAGGGAAATGCCTCCCCCACCCAAGCCTCCGCTGAGGGTCAGGCGCAATTCGTCTCCGGGTTCCAGGCCGCTGCCGCTATACAGGTGGTAGCGAGCGCCCTGGACATCGCGCAAGCCGTCGTCCTTGATCATATCGCTGCGGATGCGCACGCTCCCTTCGGGAACCAGGATGACCACCGCTTCCACCCTTTGCAAGACCGGTTGGGCCAGTTCAAGCCTGCGGTTATAGGGCATCTCGAAGCTGAACAAGACCTGGTAGTTGCCCGAACCCGGCCGCACCGCCACAGTGTCGCCGAAGCCATCCGGCGTTTCGACGTAGCGTTCACCCAGAACGGAGTCGTCGAACTCCAGGTTGGTCGAGCCCACTGGCAGCTTGAAGCGGATCATGGGCTGCCCGGGTTCGGAAGCTATCAGCGTCTTATCGCTGGTGTTCGACATAATGTACAGCTCCACCACCCGCACGGTATTCTCATCCAGCAGGTCGAAGAAGAGGTGAAGGCGGTCTACGGTAATAACTGAGGCGTCAGTGGTGGTTTCGTACACCGTGATGGGCAGGTCGAGAGCATTGACGTTGGGTGGGACGACGCTGACATCCGAACCATAGGTCAACTGGTCGAATTCAACCGAAGCGACGTAGGCGCGCCCCTCTACCATCTCGACGTTAGGAAAGCTGTAGGAGCCATCCGGGCGGACGGTTGT
>JAQUAE010000314.1 GCA_028687395.1 Anaerolineales bacterium
CCCGGACGCCGAAGGGGGCGCTGTTCAGGTACCATTCGAGCACCTTCTCGCGTCCATAGGCGTCCGTGATTTGTATGGCCAGCAGGCTTTCCCGAAAGCTCCGGCGCAGGGACGCGGCCTCGTCCCAAAGCAGCAGATCGGATGCCAGGCGCTGGGCCAGGGTAGGTTGGGCGCCGTTCCACACGCCTTGCCAGGTGGCGCCGCTATGTTGGTAGAACCGTGGGTCCTGAGCGGCAATGATCGCTTCGACCAGGTCGGGAGGAAACGCCTCCTGCGCCTGGGTCTGCCCGCTGGAACCTGGGGAGGGAACACGCAGGAAACGGCGTTCGCCCACTCCCGGATTTTGCAGGCTGGCGATCACGTGCTCACCGCTGCGATCGTAGAGGCGGGTGGGTTGCAGCAGGGTGGCGGTGGGCGGTTCCAGCAGGGGAGGCAGGGAGGCGATGGAGGGCAGGTCGCGGGTCAGGTTGGAGTAAGTCAGGCTGAGACCCAGGCTGCCTGCAACCAGCAACAAGCTGAACAGCGCGGCGAAGGCCAGCCCCAGGCGCAGCGCCGGGTTCTTGCTCTTTGATCTGCGCAATCGTTTGCGCATGCGCAGGGTTTCCAGGACGGTAGTCATCGAATCCAGAGCTTTCAGGTGTGCGCAGCGGCGTTATCAGCCACGGATTGCAAGATTTCGTGCGCGGAGCGTAAAGTGCCTTCGCTGATTTCCCCGAACATCTGCGCCAGTTCGAAGAGGCGCGCCTCGCCCTCCAGGGCGCGCACCCGGGTGAGCGTGCGTCCTTCGTGCACCACCTTCTCCACCTGGAAATGCTGCTCGCCAAAGGCAGCCAGTTGGGGGAGGTGGGTGATGCACAGCACCTGGTGCTGGCGGGCGAGTTTCCACAACTTCTGGCCAACAATTACCCCAGCGCGCCCACCGATGCCCTGATCAATCTCGTCGAAGACCAAGGTCGGAACGTTATCCGCCCGAGCCAGGACGTTCTTCAGGGCCAGCATCAGGCGGGAGGTCTCGCCTCCGGAGGCGATCTTGGCCAGCGGTTTGAAGCCCTCCCCGGGGTTGGGAGCGATCAAAAATTCCACCTGGTCGAAGCCGCGCCAGTCGAGGGCCACCTTGCGGCCATCCGGCAGGCTTGCCCCGTTCTCGTCCGGCTTGTGCCGGAAATCCACCTTGAATTGGGTGTGCGACATGTTCAGGTCGGCCAGCTCGCCTTCGATGGCGCCGCTCAACTCGCGCGCTTGCGCCTGCCGCTTCTGCGAGATTTGCCAGGCTTCCTCGCTGAGAGCCTCGAGCAGGTTGGCTTGGATGGCTTCGAGTTCCTGGATGCGCTCGGTGGCATGTGTGATCGAATCCATCTGGCGGCGCAGCTCGGCCAGGTGGTCGAGAACAGCTTGAATCGACTCGCCGTACTTGCGCTTCAGGTTGTGAATCAACGCCAGGCGCTCCTCGACCTGATCCAGTCGTTGCGGGTTGAATTCGATGGCCTCCAGGTACTGGCGCACCTGGCCAGCGAGATCGCTCAGGGAGTCGAAGGCTGCCTGGCTTTGTTCGCTCACCCCGCTTTGCGAGGGATCCAGGCGGCTCAGGCTGGCCAGGGCGTGATTTACCGACCCGAGCAGGTCGGTGATGGATTGGGCTTCGGGAGTGCCTTCATCCAGGTACAGTAAAGCCTGCTGGGCGAAGGAAGCCAGGCTCTCGGCGTTCGCCAGGCGGTGGCGTTCGTTGGCCAGCTCTTCCTCCTCGCCGAGCCTCAAACGCGCTGATTCGATTTCGTTGATTTGGAAGTTGAGCAGGTCGATACGCCGGGCGGCTTCCTGCTCGACCTGGCGCAGCTCGGCTAACTCCCGCCGGGTTTCGAGCAGTCTCTGGTAGTCCACCTGGTAGGCGGAGAGCAACTCATCCACCAGGGCGTAGCGGTCGAGTAGATCCAGGTGTTGCGAGACGCGTAACAGGGAGAGGTGTTCCGATTGGCCGTGAATGTCCACCAACCACTCGCCGATTTCACGCAGCAGGCTGGCGCTCACACTGCGGCCATTCACCCGGGCCACGCTGCGCCCCCCCTGGCGGATCTCCCTGCCCAGCGTCAGGCGGTTTTCTTCGTCGAGCAGCTCCTCGCGCCGCAGGATGGGGAGAATGCCAGCCTTGACCCCCTCGCTCATTTGGAAGACACCCTCCACCAGGGCGCGCTCGGCGCCTGAACGCAGCATGGCACTGTCGGTTCGCCCCCCCAGCAGGGCTTCGATAGCGTCCACCAGGATGGATTTCCCCGCGCCGGTCTCGCCAGTGAAGGCAATCAGGCCAGGTCTCAACTGCAGGTCCAGCTCCTCGATGATAGCGATATTTTCTATGTGCAGTTCGGAAAGCATCGCGTCACCCTGAAGCTAACCTCACACGTTGAGTTTAATCCCGGATAGGCGGTAGTACACCGTCGAGGTGACCGTCACGGCGTAGAAACCCTGCCACAAGAGCGGCCAGAGCAGATTTAGCGAGAAGTTCGACAGGTTGAGAACTGCTGGTAGGAAGATCATCAGTAGAGAAGGCAGGCTACCCAGCGCAGTGGCGATCGCCGCAACCTGGAACAAGCGCTTGGAGCGCCGGCGGCGGGATAGGGCGCGAATCGCCTCGGCGATGATCACCCCGGCGATGGGGGAAAGCAGGATGGTAAAGAAGCTCATCATGGGTATGATGCGGCTGCCGATGAGCGACAGCGAGCTGGCGACCAGGCTGGCGACCAGGTAATCGTACCATAAGGTTGTATCGAAGGCTTTCTGCTGGCCGCGCACGCACTCTTTGCAACGATAACCGGTGGGGGTTGCCACGGCGCATTTAGGACAGATGGGTTTCTCGCAGCGGTTGCAGCGCAAGGAGGTCGCCACGGTGGGGTGATTGGCGCAGTAGAGCGGTGTGGGATTCGAAGTCATTGAGGCGTACCTAACGAAGGATTCCGGCTCATGTGGGGAATCAGGTTACGATAAAAGTAACCGGGGTCTGCGAAGCGGACAAACAGGGCGTTGTGCTGGCTGACGTGCACGTTCACCTGGTCGCCATCGGCGAGCTCTACCGGGGCTTGCCCGTCGGCGCACAGGATGGCGTCGCGGCGCGTGCGCACGATGATGCTCACCGAGGAGCCTTCAGCCAGGACGATGGCCCGGTCGATGGACAGGTGCGGAGCGACGGCAATCAGCAGGATGTTGCGCAGCTCTGGAGGCAGGATCGGGCCTCCCACCGCCAGCGCATAGGC
>JAQUAE010000014.1 GCA_028687395.1 Anaerolineales bacterium
CCCCACGAACAGCTCGTATTCCGGGATGCAGAAGGTGTTCTGCACATCCACCAGGATCAGGGCGATCTTCACCCGGTCCCGCCCCGCCGGCTGGATGCCGTGCTGCCTGGCCCACGCCTGCGCCTGCTCGAAGCGCTCCTGGTAAGGCGTGCGCCACACCTCTCCTACTCGCGCCGGATCGTAATGCCGCGGAATCGGATACGCCCCCATCTGGTTGTAATTGTCCATTGCTGCTCCTTGCGCCCTCATTCCTCGTAGGATACTCGCTTATTTAGTGTATTCTATACACTATTATATCGCCCGATGTTAGCTTGTCAACCCCCCGCCCCCCGGCTATTGCCTCACGCTTCCTGGTAAGCCGTCGACCGCTGGCTCAGCCGCCAGGCGCCCCACCCGATTCCCCCGCAGTAAACCAGGTAGGCCAGGATTTCCGTCAGGGAGGGGTTGCCGTTGTAGCCGAACAGCGAGCTCAGCACCTGCCCGGCCAGCGAGTCCTCGTCCAGGATGTGGTTGACGTCCCACACGTGTTCCACCACCGCCGGGATCAGCCCCGCTTCGTTGAACTCGTGGATGCCGTGCGCCACCAGGCCGGCTGCGAACAGCACCAGCAGCACGCCGGTCACCTGGAAGAAGCGCCGCAGGTTCAGACGCACCGTCGAGGTGTACAGCGCCCAGCCCAAAAAGGTCGCCGCCGCCAACCCAAGCAACCCACCCGCCAGTGTCAGCCTCGCCTCGGTATACAGCGAGGTGGCGGTCAGGAACAGCGCCAGCTCCAGCCCCTCGCGCAGCACAGCCACAAACGCCAGCCCGAACAGCGCCTTGCTCCCCGGGTGGCGCGCCGCGGCCCTCACGTTTGCCTCCAGGTCTCGTTGCAGCCTCTGCGCCTGGCGGTACATCCAGAAGATCATCCAGGTCAGGATTCCCGCCGCCACAAACATGGTCACCCCTTCGAATATCTCCTCGGCGTGGCCTTCCAGCGTTAGCCCCATCCTGCGTAATCCCAATGCAAACCCCAGGCTGAGCACCCCCGCCGCTAAAGCGCCTCCCCACACCGCCAGGCGCAAATCCGGGCGCTCGATCTTGCGCAGCGCCCCCAACACGATGCCGATGATTAGTGCTGCCTCCAGCCCTTCACGCAACGATAAGAGAAAACCAGGGAGCATATCCTACCTCCAAGATGATGTGATGATTAATTTAGGGCTTACGCAGTTGGGGGAAGGATCACGCTCAACTGCATGACTTCTATAATTAAAAGTTAAATCATCACATTTGTAAATATGACATTAATCACTAATTTTATCAATTTTATCTAGTATATCTGGCGGCGTCTTCCTTTTCCCCCTCCGCACCTCCTCCTGAAGGGCTCGAACGCCCGGCAGCCGGGGTGCCTCAGTTCCCCTTGCCCCGTCCGCGCTTGCCCCGCTCCCCCCGCCTGCCCACCCCCCGGTAGCTCGGCGCCGTGATCACGCACAGCGTACACAACTGTTGGTCCTCCACCCGGCTGATCAGGCGCGGGTCCAACTCGTCCCAGTGGCTGGCCGTGGTTATCACCGTGGGCAGCTCCGCGTTGTAGCGAAAGTTGAACAACTGGTACAGCTTCTCCCGCACCCAGGGTGTCATCGACTGCGTCCCCAGGTCGTCCAGCACCAGGAATGGCGCCCGCCGGATGCGCTCGAAGCGCCGGTCCATGCTCGTCGTGCTGTTCGGGCTGAACGCTGCCCTCAGGTAGTCCAGCAGGTCAGGCACCACCACGAACATCTGCGGGAAGCCCATGTCCCGCCGGTAGTGGGCGATCGCCGCCGCCAGGTGCGTCTTCCCACACCCGTAAGGGCCGGTCAGCAGGAGCCATCCCTCCGGCTTGCGCGCGTAAGCCTGCGCCGTCTTGAACGCTTGTTCCAGGCTCTTCACCTCGTTGGCCGGCAGCCCCTCCTCCTTGCGCAGGTCGAAGCTGGCGAAGGTGCAATCCGTCAGCAGGTCCAGCGAAGCCAGCTCGTCGTACGCCAGGTCGCTCGTCGGGCGACGGTAATCCGGCGCCTGGATGCGCGTCACCGTCACCAGCTCGCTGTCCTCCAGCCGGGAGCGGATGCGCGCGTCGATGTCCTCCAGCGCCACGTTGGTCGTCACCACCAGGGGTAGCCGGTTGATGTAGCGGAAGTTAATTATTTGGAACAGCTTCTCCTGCGCCCACGGCGTGGCGTTCTGCATGCCGAAATCGTCCAGCACCAGCAGCGGGGCGCGCTGGATCTCCTCGAAGCGCTCCTCGAAGCTGGCCTCCGGGTCCTGGTAAGCGAAGCGCAGCGAATCGAGCATGTCCGGCACGGTGATGAATAAGGTGGGCACCCCCACCCCGACCGCGAAGTTGGCGATCGCCGCCGCCAGGTGCGTCTTCCCGCAGCCGTAGTCGCCTTGCAGCAGCAGCCAGCCCTTCAGCGTCTGGGCGTACTGACGCGCCAGGTTGAAAGCCTGCTCCAGTGAGTTCGCCTCCAGTGGCCACAGGCCCACCCGGCCGCGCGGGTTGAAGTTTTCGAAGCCCAGGTGGCGCAGCTCCTCCAACTGGCTGAGAGCGAACAGGCGCTGGCGCACTTGCTGGTTGATCTGTTTCTCCCTGCAGACGCAATACTGCAGCTTGCCGAAATCCGCGTGCCCCAGCGGGACGTCCATGCGCACGTAGCCCAGCCCCCCGCACTGCGAGCAGTTGGGATCGCCCAGGCTGGTCGCTCCCTGAGCCGGTTCACCGCCCGCCCTTGAGTCGCTTTTCCCACTCTTCATACCGGCGGCGATCTTTTTCAGTGTCTCGTCTACCTTTTCGCTCACCTCGTCCCTCGTCCTTCCAGCGTTCCAGGATAGCCGTCACGTAACGCCAATTGCGGGCGTTGTTCTCCACCGCGATGCGCACCGCTTCCTCGATCCATTCGAACGGGTACGCCTCCTCCGCTTCCCGCAGCGCCTCGGCAACCAGCGGCGTCAGCGGGCCGATGTTCTCCTCGTACAGGCGGAACAGGTTGGGCGCCGTCGGGCGCACCTCTACCGGCGCCTGCTCCTCCCCGCTCAAGCGCCATTCCCCCCGCGCCACGGCTTCCACCGCCGCCTGCCCCTTGGGCGTGTTGAGGAAATACAACCCCTGGCCTTGCCAGTCCGCCCGCAGCAGGACGCCGCACGCCGTCCCGCCTGCCAGCCCCGCCTCCAGCCGCCCTTGCGCTACTTCCCCCTGCCCCCCCAGCCCGGCCATGAACCAGCCCTCTGCCAGGAAATCCTCCCGCCTCAAATAGCGAAACGCCCCCTCCTTGTGCTCCAGCCGCCAGAAGGCGAACAGGATCACCTTGAGCGTGTCCAGGTCGTCCACCTGCGCCAGCGCCTCCCGGAAAAATGCTTCCGGTATGCTCACCTGCCCGCCGCTTCGCCCCTTGAAGCCCTTGAACGCGCCCATCTCACCCGCTCACGCCACGTTCTTCAGGTCCACCACGCGCGTCGCCGCGTTTTCGAACTTGGCGATGTTGCTGCGGAAGATCACCTCCACCGTCCCAGTCGGGCCGTTGCGGTGCTTGGCCACCTTGATCTCGGCGATGTTCTTGCGCAGCGTATCCTTGTCGTACATCTCCGGGCGGTGGATGAACATCACGATGTCCGCGTCCTGCTCCAGGCTGCCGCTCTCCCGCAGGTCGGAGAGTTGCGGCTCCTTGTCCGTGCGGTGTTCCACGGCGCGCGAAAGCTGCGCCGCCGCCACCACCGGCACGTTCAGCTCGCGCGCCAGCACCTTCAGGTTGCGCGAGATGTACGAGACCTCCTGCACGCGGTTTTCCGAGCGCGTCCCGCTGGACATCAACTGCAGGTAGTCCACCAGGATCAAATCCAGGCGATGCTCCAGGTGCAGCCGCCGGCACTTGGTACGCAGTTGCAGCGGCGTCAGCGCTGGCGTGTCGTCCAGGAAGATGCGCGTGTCGCTCAACACCTCGATAGCGTGCGTGACCACCGCCCACTCCTGTTCTTCCAGTTTGCCCGTGCGCAGCCGCTGCGAATCGATGCCCGTCTCCTGGGCGATTAGTCGCTGCACGAGTTGCTCGTTCGACATTTCCAGCGAGAAGATCGCCACGTGCTTCTTATGGATTTGCGCCGCGTTCTTGGCCGCCGTCAGCAGCAGCGCCGTCTTGCCCGTCCCCGGTCGCCCCGCCACCAGGATGAAATCCGAGGGTTGCAGCCCCATCAGCAGGCGGTCCAGGTCGATGAACCCGGTGGGCACGCCGAAGATCTCATCCCCCCGCCCTGCCAGTTGGTCGATGCGGTCGTAATACTCGCTCAGCACCTGCTTGATCAGTTGCAGGTCGCGCGTCAGCCGCCGCTCGCTGACCCCGAAAACCGCCTTCTCCGCCTCGTCCATCACCATTTCCACGCTGGCCTCTTCCTGGTAAGCCAGCTTGGCGATCTGGTTAGCTGCCGAGAGCATCTTGCGCCGGATGGCATCCGCCTCCACGATTTTCCCATACGCTTCGGCGTGCAGCGAGGTGGGCACGTTGTTCACCAGCGCCGTCAGGTACGCCACCCCCCCCACCTCGGCCAGTTGCCCCATCTGCTCCAGGTCCTCCGAGACGGTCACGAAGTCGATCGGCATGCGCCTCTCGTGCAGCCGCTCGAAGCACTCCCAGATCCACTGGTTGCGGTGAATGTAGAAATCGTCGCTCTTCAGAAAGGAAGCGACGTCGAAATACGCGTCCGGATTGATCAGCACCGCGCCTAACACCGCCTCCTCTGCCTCCCGGCTGTGAGGCACCACCGGCGCCGCAGGGCTTGTGCTTTCCTGGGTAGTGGTAATCTCGCTCATTTTTTGCTTGTTTAATTAATGAAAAACCGGGGTTGCCTGCGCTCCTGCCTGATGCACCCCGGCGCCAATCGCCTCACCGCAGCGGGTCACTTGCCTTCGCTGTCGTCGTCTTTTTCCTGGTCGCTGTCCTCATCCTTCTCTTCCAGGTTCAACTTCTCCAGGAAATCCTCGAACACCGAAAGACGCTCCTCGCCGACCTCGACCTCCGCCTCCTCCCCCGCCATGCCCTTCTCCGCCGGCTCCTCCTGCAGGTCGCTCTCCGGCAGGATGCCCGCCGTGTCCATCACCTCGCGCGCCACCAGGATCGGCACCCGGACTCGCACCGCCAGGTTCAACGCGTCCGACGGCCGCGCGTCGATGTTCACCACGTGCCCGTTCGTCTCCACCACGATGTTCCCGTAGAACGTGTCCTCGCGCAGCGAGGAGACCTCCACGCGCAGCACCCGCGCCTTCAGCGTCTGGAACACGTTCTTCAACAGGTCGTGCGTCAGCGGTCGCGAAACCTCCACTTCCTGTAGCGAGATGGTGATCGCCTCCGCCTCGTACACCCCTATCCAGATCGGCAGGTAACGCACGCTGTCCTTCTCGCGCAGGATCACGATGCGTTGCTGCGACATCAGGCTCACGCGTATGCTGTCGATTACCACTTCCACCATCTCGTCAGCCATGGCACACCTGTCTCGATCCGGACACCTTTCTTTGACTCTTCGGCTTGGAATTCCCTTAGTATTCTAACACGGCGACCCAGCCCGCGCAACCAATTTTCCTCCTCCTTAATGTTAAAGCTTATGTTAAAGGATTCCCCCAATCCTCTTGGCGAGTCTTTAAGATTCCATGTATAATGATTGGGGTTTCGGACACAGCCAGGGCGGTTGTATCCTCCACCAAACCCAAGAAGGTGACGCCAGCATGCAAGCTAGAATCCTGTGGATCGAAGGCAAACGGGCAGAAGGTCCGTCTTTTATGTCCGGTTTGCGCCAGAAGGGTTACGAGCTACACATCGTCCCTACCGGCGACGCCGCCCTCGATATCCTCCCGGACCTCGATCCCGACCTGCTGGTGCTCAACGCCGCCTCCTTCCGCTCCTCCGGTGTGCGTATCTGCCGCTCCGTGCGCCAGCTCTCGAATGGCTTGCCCATCCTGCTCATCAACGACGTCCAGCACCCCCTGCGCAAGGAAGACATCTGCGCCAACACCATCCTCACCCTGCCTTTCACCCTGCGCAAGCTGCTCAACCGCATCGTCCCTCTCCTGCCCCTGGAGGGTAAGAAGGTCATCCATAAAGGCCCTATCCGCCTGGATATGGAGATGAAAAAGGTGCGCTGTCACGGCAAGGAAGCCCGCCTCACCCCCCGTCTGGCTAAAATTCTCAAAATCCTCATGGAGCATGCCGGCTCCGTGGTGGAGCGCGAGGCCCTCTTCCGCCAGGCCTGGGATACCGACTACACCGAGGACACCCGCACCCTCGACGTGCACATCAGTTGGTTGCGCCAGGCCATCGAAGAAGACCCGCGCAACCCCAGGCTGCTCGTCACCCTGCGCGGCCTGGGCTACCGCCTGGACGCCTGACCCCTATCCCCATTTCTCCCCCGTTCTGAGCGCGGCTAATCTGTACGCCGCGTTTCCACTTGCGCCTGCGCCCCACCCTGGCTGACCAGCCGCACGCAGGCACCTTCCCCCTCTGCCAGGAAACCCACCCTCAACTTCCTCGGCAGTTTCCCCTGGCGTCGCGGGCGCCGGGCTTGCGCCGCGCTGCAAAACACCCGCCCATCCCAGGCCGGGTCCACCTCCCAGTAATCCAACCCCTCCGCCAGCGCCTCCTCCAGCTCGACCTCTTCCCCGCGCAGGCGCACGCCGCCAACAGGTGCCTCGAACCGCTCCGGCCCCGACCCCTCCGCGGTGTACATACCGAACGGCGCCGCCGCCATCTCCACCAGCCGGCTGCGCGTCGTGTGCACCGCCAGCCAGGCGTTGTCGTTGACGATAAAACGCCTCCCCAGCTTCGCCGCGGCTGCCGCCAGCGTCCCAGCCCCGCAGAAGAAATCCGCCGTCAAGTCGCCCGGATTCGATGAAGCCAGCAGGATGCGTTCCACCAGTCCTGCCGGTTTCTGCGTCGGGTACCCTGTGCGCTCCTTGTGCAACCGCGCCACCACCGGGAAGTACCACCAGTCCTCCGGCACCTTGCCCCGCGCCAGGTCCGGCTGCTTGCCGAACCCCGCCCGCGGCGACGAAGCAAACGTCTTCACCGTCGTCGCATCGTAGGGCTGCCGCACCTGGTCCACGTTGAAGGTGTACCCTTCCCCCTTGGTATAGGCAAGGATCGTGTCGTGTTTGCGGTTGAATGCCTTGCGGATCGGCGAGGGCCCGTGATACACCCACACGATCTCGTTCAGCAGCCGCTCCGCGCCGAAGATCTCGTCCAATAGCAGCCGCGCGTAAGCGCTGGCGTGCCAGTCCAGGTGCAGGTATAGCGTGCCGTTCGGCGCCAGCAGGCGGTGTATCAGCCTCAGCCGCGCGTAGAGCATGTCCAGGTAGGCGTCCAGGTCCTGCCAGCGGTCGGGGTAGCCTTCCGCCAGTTGCCAGCCCTGCGGCTGCCGGGAATCCTCCCCCCTGCCTGTGCGCGCCGGGTAGTGCCGGTTAGTGAAAAAGGGCGGGTCGGTGTAGATGAGCTGGATGCGTTCCTCGTACTCCTCCAATAATCCCGCCATCACCCCCAGGTTGTCCCCCAGGATCACCTTGTTCTCGTGCCCCGCCTCAGGATAGCCCTCCCCTCCCGGGTAGATCACGCTGTCCAGGGTCAGCCTGCTCGGGGAAGGCGCCGTCTCGCTTTTCGAAGCCCAGGTCAGGGTAGGCATACTCGTTTCTGGCCCGATTCGCGGGCTACGCATTGCGCAAGAGGCAATGCGTAGCGCCGCTTTTGTTTCTTACTTGGCGAACTTCGCCTTCAGCACGTCCGCCAAGGTGGGCTGCCCGATCTCCTGCAGCTCGTAGCGCACCCGCTGGTGCGGCTTCTTGATCGTCATGATGCGGCTCAGGTCGATGGGCGTGCCGATGATCACCAGGTCGGCCTTGGCCCGCTCGATGGTCTCCTCCAACTCCTTCACCTGCTGGTCGCCGTAGCCCATCGCCGGCAGCACGTTGCCTGTCGTTGGGTACTTCGCGTAGGTCGCCTTGATCGAGCCCACCGCGTACGGCCGCGGGTCGATGATTTCCGCCGCGCCGAAGCGCCGCGCCGCCACCCAGCCCGCGCCGTAAGCCATCTCGCCGTGCGTCAGGGTGGGGCCGTCCTCCACCACCAACACCCGCTTGCCCCGGATGGCCGCCGGGTCGTCCACGAACAGCGGCGACGCTCCTTCGATCACCACTGCCTTGGGATTCAGCTCTGCCAGTCGCTGGCGCACCGCGATCACATTTTCTGCGTTGGCCGTATCCACCTTGTTGATCACGAAGACGTCCGCCGCCCGCACGTTCGCCTCCCCCGGATGGTAGCTCACCTCGTGCCCCGGGCGGTGCGGGTCGGCCACCACGATGTGCAGGTCCGTCACGTAGAACGGCAGGTCGTTGTTCCCCCCATCCCACAGCACCACATCCACTTCCTTCTCCGCCTGGCGCAGGATCGCCTCGTAATCCACGCCCGCGTATACGATCACCCCGTTGTCCAGGTGCGGCTCGTACTCCTCCCGCTCCTCGATGGTGCATTCGTGCCTCTCCAGGTCGGCGTACTCCGCAAATCGCTGCACGCGCTGCTTGACCAGGTTACCGTAGGGCATCGGGTGGCGGATGGCAGCCACCTTATAGCCCATCCCCTGCAGGATGCTGGCCACCCGTCTCGTCGTCTGGCTCTTCCCCGAGCCGGTGCGCACCGCACATACTGCAACCACCGGTTTGCTGGATTTGATTTGCGTGCGCCGCGTGCCCATCAAGACGAAATCCGCCCCCGCCGCCAGCACCATCGACGCCTTGTGCATCACGTACTCGTGCGGCACGTCGCTGTACGCGAACACCACCTGATCCGCCCTCGTATCCCGGATCAGCTCGATCAGCTCCGCTTCCGGGTGAATGGGAATGCCCTTCGGGTACAGCTTACCCGCCAGCTCCGGCGGGTAGACGCGCCCCTCGATGTTCGGGATTTGCGTGGCTGTGAACCCGACCACTTCGTAATCCGGGTTGTCCCGGAAGAAAACGTTGAAATTGTGGAAATCGCGCCCGGCGGCGCCCATGATGAGGGTGCGGATGGGGGACATAGGATATGGTTTCTCCTTAACGTGTGATTTTCAGGCTTTCTAGAATAATTTCAGGGGGAATTGCAATCCTGAGCTCACATCACCTCGGGCGCCCGGATGCCCAGCAGGCGCAGCAGGTTGGCAATCGTCTGCCGCGCCGCAGCCACCAGGCGCAAGCGCGCGGCGCGCTTTTCCTCTTCAGCTTTCAACACCGGGCAGGCGGCGTAAAAATCATTGAACGCCCGCGCCGTCTCGTAGGCCAGGTTGGTCAGGTGCAGCGGCTTGAACTCCTCCGCTGCCCGTTGAATCTCCGCTCCCGCCCTGGAAATCAAATCGATCAGTTGAATCTCGGTGGGCTCCAGGGGATAGCTCACCCGCGCAGGTCCCGGCAGCCGCGCCTCCATACGCTTCAAGATGCTGTTCGCCCGCACTTGCGAGTACTGGATGTACGGCGCCGCTTGCCCGTTGAAGTCCAGCGCGCTCTCCCAGTCGAAGGTCACCACCTTCGTGTTGTCCCGCGCCAGCATCGGGTACTTGATCGCCCCCAGCGCCACCGCGTGCGATACGGCTTCCATCTCCTCCTCGCTCAGCGAGGGGTTTTTCTCGCGCACGATTTGCATCGCCCGCGCCTTGGCCTCCCGCACCAGGTCCTCCAACAGCACTACCGTCCCCTCCCGCGAGGCAATGGTTACGTTGCCCGGCAGGTTCACCAGCTCGTAGCTCAGGTGATAGCAGCGCTCCGCCCAATCCGGGTGCCCGATCACCGCCAGCGTCTTGAAGATCTGCTGCAGGTACAGCGATTGGCGCACGTCGATCACGTACACCGAGCGATCCGGGTTGAACATCTCGAACTTCTTCAGCGCCAGCGGCAGGTCCTTGGTGGCGTACAGCGAGGTGCCGTCCGAGCGCAGGATGACCAGCACCCGGTAGGTCTCCTTCTTCAGCCCGAGCAGCTCGTCCAGGCGGATGATCACCGGCCCCTGCGGGCGCTCGTCCAACGCAATTCCGCGCTCGATCAGTTCCTCCACCAGCTTCTGCCCCGGCTTCTCCATTTCGTTGTCGTAGAAGATGTGGTCGAAGCGCACCCCTAGCAGCGCGTAGATCTGGTCGAAGCCCTCCAGCGACCACTGGCGACTCTCCTCCCACAGTGCCATCACTTTGGGGTCGCGCTGGTCCCAGCGCGAGTACAGGGCGCGCACCTCCGTTTCCAGTTCCGCGTTGCCCTCCAGCCTCTGGTTAGCTTCCGCGTATAAGTCCCCCATCCAGCGCGTCCGGTCGGCTCCCGGGCGCTCGCCGCGATGGTGCTTCTCGTAATTCCACAGCCACTTGATCACGTGCAGCCCGGTATCGTTGATGTAATTCGCCCGGATCACCTCATACCCGGCCGCTTCCAGGATGTTGCAGATCGCGTCTCCCAGCACCACGTTACGTAGGTGACCAACGTGAAACGCCTTGTGCGTGTTGGGTTGCGAGAATTCCACCAGGATGCGCTTCCCCTTCGGCGCTCCCCAGCCGTAGGCCTCCCCCGCCTCCAGCACCGCGTCCACCACCCGCTGGCTGAACTCCCCCGGTGAATAATACAGGTTCAGGTAGCCCTTCACCGCTTCCACCCGCTCGAACGCCGCCGGCAGCCCCACGAACCTGGCTGCCTGCTCCGCCCTCTCCTGCGCCCGTTGCGGCACGTTCGTCTCCTCCCCACTTGCCGCCTTGCGCTCGCGCGCCTCCAGCGCCGCTATTTGTAAGAAAGAAGTGGAAATTCCCCACTCCCCGCCGAAGGGGATGGGCGCCCATGGCATTTGCGCCACCGCCGGCCAGCCCTGCTCGGCGCACAAGCGACGGACGCTCTGCTCGATAGCTTCTTGTTCCACTTCAAACATGCTGCTGACCCCAGGTTACCTGAATCAGGGCGCTCCCGCTGAACGCCCAGGCATGGATTATAACACGCTGCGTTGCGCCCGCTTCCGCGCCCCTCCCTCCCCCCTTCCATCCATGAAAGAACCCCCCTCCCTGCCGCAATCCCGCCAGCCTGCGGTTAAACGTAAAGCGGGCACTCACCTCACGCCCGCTCTCCCCTCATCTGATCGTGCACGATCAGGATTGTGCTTTTTCCATCGCCGCCAGCCGTTTCATCAGCCGGCTCTTGCGCCTGGCAGCGTTGTTCTTGTGTACGACGCCTTTCTCGGCTACCTTATCCAACGTGCGCACCGCTTCCAGCGTCGCCTGGCGCGCCTCTTCCAGCGTCCCGCCCTCCATCGCCAGTTGGGCCTTCTTCACGAAGGTGCGAGCGCGGCCTCGAAATACCCGGTTGCGCAGGCGGCGCTTCTCGTTCTGCCGGTTTCGCTTGATTTGAGACTTGATATTAGCCAAAGCAATTCCTCCAACAAGGTCGTTCCATAGTCACGGGAAGTGATTGTACATGAGAGTCACCGATTTGTCTAGCAGCAATTGTCTTAGCTCGGCCTGTAGCGCACATTTTTACTTCCGAAAACCCGCCAGAAACTGCTCGCCGCCCCCGCGCTTCGCCTCCCCTAAAGATTGACTCCAGGGCGCGATAATAGTAAGATGAAATTACCCCAGGTCGGTTGGGTGATCGCGGTCCCGCAGCGCGGGATCGAGGAAAGTCCGCACACCACAGGGCACGGTGCCGGGTAACCCCCGGGGCGGGGCAACCTGCCGGATCGGGCCACAGAAACAGACTGCCGGGGTTGGGCCGCGGAGGCCGGCGGCGTGTCACCCGACGCGCTCCTCTCCCCGCTTCCCCAGCCCCGGCGAGGGTGAAAAGGCGGTGTAAGAGACCACCGGCGCCCGCAGCAATGCAGGCGGCCAGGCAACCCCCACCGGGTGCAAGGCCAAGCAGAGACCATATCCGCTCCGGCGGGTGGGAGGCGGCTCGTCTCCCCGCCTTCTTCGGAAGGCCAGAGTCTCGGGTAGGCTGCTTGAGGCGCACGGAGACGTGCGTCCCAGAGAGATGATCACCCAGGCAGGGCGCAGGGACGAAGCTGCTTGCAGCGTAAACCTGTCACCTCTGCTGGACAGAATGCGGCTTACAAACCGCCCTGGGGCTTTTTCAATCCTTTGGCTATCGCTGTGTCACCAGTGACCGCCCGCCTCCGCTCCATTTCTACCCGCACAGTCTGCCTCGGCTGTCTGGCGCTCCTCGCTGGCCTGCTTTTCGCCGCCTGCTCCTCGCTCGGCATTCAACCCTCCCCGCCCGCCACACGCCTCGCCTCCCAGGTCCTCGCCACCCAGGCGAGCCAGGCTCTCCCCTCCCCAGCCCCGCCCGATTCCGAAGAAATCAGCGATGAACGCTTCCTGCTCATCGAGGAGTTCGTCATCGCCATGCTCCTCGTCGCCGTCCTGGTGGGCATCCTCGCCCAGCGCCTGCGCGTCCCCTACACCGTCGGGCTGGTGCTCATCGGCCTCGCCCTCGCCTTGGGCGTCCACCTGGAGCTCGATTTTCCACCCAACCTGATCCTGGCCCTCCTCGTCCCCCCACTCATCTTCGAAGCCGCCTTTCACCTCAACCTGAACAATCTGCGCCACGACCTGGTCACCATCCTGGCTCTCGCAGTGCCCGGCGTCATCCTCACCACCCTCATCGTTGGCGGCGTGGTCTCCTGGGGCACCGGCCTGTCCTTGCCCATCGCCCTGGTCTTCGGCGCCCTCGTCTCTGCCACCGATCCCGTCTCGGTCGTCGCCCTCTTCCGCAAGATGGGCGTCCCCCAGCGCCTCCAGGTGCTTCTTGAAGGCGAAAGCCTCTTCAACGACGGCACCGCCATCGTCGTCACCCACCTGGTGCTCGCCCTGGCCCTGAGCGCCGCCCCCAGCTTCAACCTGGCCTCCTCCCTCATGGATTTCCTGCGTATCGCTGGCGGTGGGCTAATCATCGGCCTTGTCCTGGGCACCCTCGTCTCCCAGATGATCAGCCGCATCGACGACTACCTGATCGAGACCACCCTGACCAGTCTCCTCGCCTACGGCGCCTACCTGATCGCCGAAATGCTTGGCGTCAGCGGCGTCCTGGCTGTCGTCGCCGCCGGCCTGGTCAATGGCAACATTGGCCCGCGCGGCATGTCCCCCACCACGCGCATCGTCGTCTATAACTTCTGGGAATACGCCGCCTTCCTGTCTAACTCCTTCATCTTCTTGCTCATCGGCTTGAAGATCAGGCTGCCCCTGCTCTTCGAGAACTGGCGCCTGATCCTCTGGGCTATCGGCGCCGTGCTCCTCGCCCGCCTCTTCAGCGTCTATGGCGTCACCCTGTTCAAGCGAGATATCCCCCCC
>JAQUAE010000015.1 GCA_028687395.1 Anaerolineales bacterium
GCGAGAGCGCCACACCTAAAGCCGCCTCCCCACCCATGGCTTCATAATATTCCCTGAATTGCGCATCGATAGGGAAGAATGTGGGAGGTAGGTTCGCTGGCGTCGAGGGCTGGCCGGTACAGCCAACACTGACGATGATCATGCCCAACGCCAGAAACAACCACGATCCGGTGCGTCTCATCAATGGCACAACCGTATTTCTCCCCACCCGCAATTATCAGCAAACAATAAGGCGCGGTGGTTGGGATTTACCTATGATGATTATACGTGGTAATGCCCGATTGTTATAGCCAGGTTTTATGACATGAGGGGCGCGGGTACACATCTTGCAACAGGGGAAGCAGGACCTGCGCACATGGATAATTCCAAGACCACCCCCCACCTCCCTACCCCAGACCGTCTGGGCGTACAATACCACCGCGATGACCAGCATTATCGCCACAACGACCTGAAAACCTGGTTGCCGGAACTGGGGCGCCTGGGCGTCGATTGGCTGGTGCTCGCCCAGCCAGCCAGGAACGCCATTCCAGAGCCCTTCATTCGCGAATTGTGCACAGCGAAGATCACCCCTGTGCTGCACCTGGAATCGCGCCTGGAGGAGACGCCAGGCGCCTCCGAGTGGTCACCGCTCTTTCAAGCCTATGCAAAATGGGGCGTGCGCTATGTGACCCTCTTCGACCGGCCGAACTGCCGGGAAGCCTGGCTGCCGGCGACCTGGACACAAGCCAACCTGGTGGAACGTTTCCTGGACGCCTTCCTCCCCCTGGCGCAATGCGCGCTCGATGCTGGCCTCACGCCCGCTTTTCCGCCACTGGCGCCCGGTGGGGATTACTGGGATACCGCCTTCCTGCGCGACGCGTTGCAAGGCATCCTCGCCCGGGGTCGCTCCCAATTGCTCTCCCAAATCGTGCTCACGGCCTATGCAGACGTCACTCACCCAGAACGCCCTCTCGCCTGGGGAGCAGGAGGGCCGGAGCGCTGGCCTGGAGCACGCCCTTATCTCACTCCCTCTGACCAGCAAGATCAGCGCGGATTTTACATCTTCGATTGGTACTGCGCCATCAGCCAGGCCATTATCGGGAAGCCGCTGGCAATCCTCCTGTTTGGAGCCGGGCGAGCATTAAACGGCAGAGAAGATCGGACTCCTCTGCCCGATGAGGAGTTCATCACCCGCCTGGTTAGCATTGCCCAACTGATGGCCAGCACGCCGAAAGGGGACCCCGCCCCTCTCATCTCCACACCCAGCGGCGATTGCGATCCCGTCCCCGACCAGGTGCTGGCCTGCGCCTTCGAGATTATTCCAATGGAAGGTGTGGCCAGTGCTCCTGACGGGCGCTGGCTCGACAGTGCGGTAAATCCAAGCCCGGCCATCGCCGCGCTCGAAAAATGGGCTCGAGAGCGCCTTGGAAAGAAATCCGACCCCACGCCCGCAACGCCGAAAATACCCCTGCCGCACCCCATCCGCCACTACGTGCTGCTCTCGCCCGAGACCTGGGAGCTGGCCGAGGGGCGCCTGGAATCCATCCGTCCCTTCGTGCGCAAGCACCTGCCCACCATCGGTTTCTCTCTTGCAGAAGCCTGCCAGGCGCGGCGAGTCACGCTGGTCGGCGGAACGGCTGCGTTCAGCGACGAGGAAATGCAGCGCCTGCAGGCTGCAGGCTGCGAGGTGGAGCGCATCGCTGGCGATGGCACGAATATTGCATCCCTGTTGAACAGCCTCTAATGTGGAGCCATCCTATGGATATGAACCCCACTCCCCCTGAACAAACCTACCCGCCTGATGAACGCCCGACCGACGCCTTCACTGTCCGCCAACCTGTGATCAAGGTCATGGGGCTGGGCGGCGGTGGTTGCAATGCGGTGGGAAGGATGATCGAGCACGGCTTGAGCGGCGTGGAGTTCATCGCCGTCAACACTGATTACCAGGCCTTGCGCAACAGCCCCGCCCCGGTCAAGGTGCAGCTCGGGCCGCAGGTCACCCGCGGCAACGGGGCAGGCGGCAATCCGCAGATCGGGCGGGAGGCAGCCAGGGAGAGCGCCACTGATATCGCGCGTGCCCTGGAGGGAGCGGATATGGTCTTCCTGACCGCCGGCATGGGCGGCGGCACAGGCACCGGCGCCATTCCGGTCGCCGCCGAGATCGCCCGCAACTCTGGCGCGGTGACCATCGCCGTCGTGACCACCCCCTTTGGCTTCGAGATGGGCAAACGCCAGCGCAACACAACCGAAGGCCTTAACGCCCTGCGTCCCTTCACCCACACCCTGATCACCATCCCCAACGAACGCCTGCTGCAGGTGGCGCCGAAGGACCTCCCCTTGGAGGTAGCCTTCCGCCTGGCCGATGACGTGCTGCGCCAGGCCGTTCAGGGAATATCCGAATTGATCACCGAGCCAGGCTTGATCAACGTCGATTTTTCGCACATTCGCAGGATCATGATGTTGGGCGGCGGCGCCCTGATGTCCATCGGTCACGGGCAGGGACAAAACAAGGCCAAGGACGCCATTATCCAGGCCTTACGGCACCCGCTACTCGATGAGGTGCCATTGGATCACGCCACGGGCATGATCGTCAACTTCACCGGGGGGCCCGACTTGACTCTGATGGAAGTGGAAGAGGCAGTGACCTACATCCAGGAACAAACCCACGCTCAGGCGGAGGTAGTGCTGGGCGTGATCAACGACCCACGCATGCTCGGTCGCACCCAGGCGATCATGATTATCACCGGCATGGGCGCGCCGACCCTGGAAGAGACGTTGGCAGAAGTGCAGGCGCCTGCAAGCCGAAAGCTGGAGAGCGGGCTGCCTTCTGCCCACCCGCAACCCCTCCTGAACCCGCAAATGGGCGAAGAGTCCTTCATGCCACTGCTCTCCGCAGTCAACCCCAACGACCTGGATGTGCCGGCGTTCCTGCGCAAGCGAGCGCGACTGGCAGGTTGAGCCATGGACGCAAAAACGCTCAAGTCCATCACCGCACAGATCTATCGCAAGTTTCCAGATATGGATGGCAGCAAGCCCACCGTCCGCCGTCAAAATGGGGCGCAGAAGGCAGCTGCTGCCCACGACCCCACCTACCTGCTGGTCTTCCACAAGCGGGTGCCGATTGACAGCCAGCGGACGATATCCAGGTATGTGCGCGTCGTGGTGAACGAGCAAGGCAAGATATTGAAGATCACCACCTCGCGTTGATGAGGCCAATCGTTCCCATCTTGGAGAAACCTCCGTATTAACGAGTAAACCGCGATGAGCCTGAGAACCATCTTTTACCAAGCTGAACTTTCCTTCTGGTCGGTGATGATCCCTCTGATGACCGAATCACCTACATTAAAAGGGATCATCCGGGGCGCTTACCTCCTGGCCAAGACCACCTTCAACGCCTCGTGGTTGCTCGCCTCGTTGGCCTGGAGCGTCCTAGGGTTGGTCCTCGGGCTTTCCCTGGGCTTGCTGATCGGGTGGATCGCATGAAAGGCAACCCCGTTCGCCTCTCTTATGTGACCTTCTTCTGCGTCTTCATGGTGGTCGGCTTTTGGTTTGGCCGCCAGACGGGAGGCGTAGCCCGGGCGCACGTCGAGCAGGCCCTCAGCATAAGCCAGGAGACAGCCGCGTTGGAATACCCAGTGCCCGCTTCGGGCCAATCCAATCGCCTATCGAGTGGGTTTGGTCCTTCAGCCGGGATGGGGGCGCAGGACAAGGCCATTCAAAGGAACGTGCTGTTGATTGGAGTGGACGACCTGCAAGCGCCCCAGCCCAGCCTGAACAGCGTGTGGATGGTCATGTACCTGGAGGGGACCAACTTATACACCTTCATGCCGATCTTCCCTTCCAGCGAAGCGGATTCCTTGAACGACGGTGTCGCGGGTAACACTCTGCAAGACATCTTCACCTTGCAACCGGACGGCTCGCCAGGCATTCCTTTCATTGCCACACTGCGCGTCCGCGACCTGTGGTGGAATGGCTACGTGATGGTCGACACCGCCGGTCTGGTAGGTTTGAGCGAGGGTCTGGGCGGCATCGACCCGCAGATGGTCTCCAACCTGACCTCCCGGGCGCAACTGGTTGGCCAGCCCGCCTTGACCACCGGCAGCCAGGCTATCATCGATCAGGCACACCTGATCAATGCCATCTGCCACCGCGCTTCCACAGGGCTGCGGCCAAGCCAGGTCGTCAGTGTCATCGAAACGCTTCATGAACGCCTGAACGCCGACTTCGACCTGGCAACCCTGGCCGGTGAGTGGGCGCGCCTGGCGCAAAGCGACGCCGGCATCACCTGCGAATTTCCCACACTGATCAACGAGCTCAACGCTCAATAGTCGCCTCGAGGGCAAGAGGGGCACTGCTCGCCCGCCTGTGACCTGCCAGCGCCTTAATAATTTCATCAGGCACGCATCTTGCACCAAGGGATAAAGAAAAAATCAGCGCCCGTTAATTTTCCCGAAAGAGGCAAAAGATGTTACCGATCACCGCCAATGACCTTTACCTCATTATCATCGGCTCGCTCTACCTCCTGGGCGTCCTGTGTATGTTCTTGGGCATCCTCATCCTGCTCTCTCAAGCCTTCAGGAAGGACGTGGATACCATTGCCCTCCAGACCAAGCGCCTTGCCCAGAAGGGATTGGCCGAGGATGTCGCCGGATTGATAGGCAATGCTTCTTCGCTCATCGAAGCCACGAGCCAACTGGTGCAGAAGAAGAATGGCATCGGTTTATTCCTCATCGGCTTTGGGCTGATAAACATCATCGTCGCCGGGATTCTCACATTACAGATCATGCCAGGTTGAGTTGCCATGACCACATTCCCCTCTCCCATCATCTCCGAGCTCAAACGCCTCCTGCCCCAGAATTCCTGGGCATGGGTAATCCCCGCGCTCAAACAAGATGCGCTCATCTGGGAAAGCCTGCACAACCTGCAGGGCACCTACGGTGTCGAGGGCGTCGCAGCGCTCATCCACGATCCGGACGATTGTTCTCCAGCCGCCCTGGCCTTGCGCGCCTTGAAAGCGCCTGTGACTGCGCAATGGCTGCGCGGGCTGCCCATGCAGCCCCTGCAGGAAGATTTTCGCACCGCCCTCGGCGCAGCCAGGGAACCCGGCGCCCCGCCCCTGCATGCAGCCGCAGCGCTGGCGCTCGACCTGCGCGAAGCCCGCCGCCAGGCGCCCTTCTGGAATGAGCTTTCCACGCAGATCGAGGCTGCCCCGGTGACTGCCTTGGCCTGCGCGTATGGCCTGATCCCAGACCAGATCGATATGCTCCGTACATTGCTCGCCACTCAACCAGCCCACGTGGCGAGTGACCCGCGCCTGGATGGGGCAATCGAGCGGGCTGTTCACATCCTGCTTAGCCATCCCCAGCCCCCGGAAGCGCTGCTCGAAATCCTGGCAGGCTTGCTTGGCGAGCTGCCCCAGGCGCAGAAGGTAGCCTTCCTGGAGCGACTCTCGTTCAGGCGACCAGACCTGTCTCCACACTTGACCCAGCTCCTACCTGATAGCCCTCGCCCATTGGAAAGAAAAGCCCCGGCCTCGATCAACGAGCGAGTCGATACCTTGAGTTCTTTCTATATGTCGGCAACCGTCCAGCGGCTATCCCGTCAGGGCGCGCTTGAAATTTCCGACTTGAGTAAGTCCCTGCAGGAAGCGCGCCGCTTGGAAGCCCAACTGGCTGCACAGTTAGCGCTGACCGCACAGCGCAATGGGGACGTCCAAACCTGCCTGGAAGCCTGGCAGCAGGCGGCCGAACAGGGGAAAGAGCAGCCGGACTACCAGGCTGGTTATATCCTGGCGCTTATCGATGCCGGCAATCTGGAGGCTGCCCAGCAGCGACTGGACGCCTGCGCAGCAAATGAAGCAGGCGCAACACACCCTCTCTTCGACCTGTGTGCTGCGTGGTTGCAGGTCAAGGCAAGCACCTCAAGTGGCGCCGCGCAGGATGCGCAAGCACTGGCCACGAAGGCAGAGAGCGCGCTCCAGTTCCTCGAGCGCCTCACCCCCAACTTGCACGACGAGGCGGAGCTCAGCAACCCGCACTACATCGCCCACCTGGCGGTCAAATTAGCCCTGGCGGCTATTCACCTCGAGCGCCCGCACCTGGCTATCGCCGCTGCGCACATAGCAAACGCCTGGTTGCCGAACGACCCCCAACTGGTGCTTCTGCTCGCCCAGTCTTTGCACGAAGCCGGCCAGCACAACGAGGCCATTCAGGCTGCACACCTGGCAGTGGCTCTCTCTCCTGAATCCCCACCTTATCGCCGCTACCTGGTGGATAGTTTGGAAGTCAGCGGGGAGTGGCAGGAAGCCCTCAAGGAGCGCGAGGGCGTGATCGCCATGCAGGCTGAGCCCCAATCCACCGACTGGCACGCTCTGGCGGCGGTTGCTCTGCGCTTGAATCAGCCAGAGCGCGCCATCCAGGCCAGCATGTACGCCCTGAAAATGGATGAGAATGACGGCATCGCCCACGCTATACTGGGTGAGGCTGCCAGCGCTCAGGGCAACCTCGACGAAGCCAACCAGCGGCTGCGCCAAGCCATCGAACTGGCGTCCGATCACGCTTACCCCTGGCTGGCTATGGCGCGCCTGCAGCGCAAGAATGGAGAGACGGTCAAGGCGCTCGAGACACTGCGCACGGCAGCCCAATCCACTACCAATCATACCGAGATTCAGCTCTCCCTGGGCGAGATGTACCTGGATGCCGAAGCGCCCACCCAGGCGCTTTCCCCGCTACAGCAGTCTGTCGAGCGCCTGCGCCGACCCCCGGATAGTGCTGGTTGGTTGCCGGACGAGTATTCAACCGGACACTATTCAAGCCAAGGCTTGGAGGCCATATCCGAAAGCGCCTTCGCTTCACTCAAGCACAACCAGGACATCATGGGGCTAGAGCTCACACGCGGCCAACTGGCTGCACGCGCCGCGCTTCACCTGGGCAACGCGCTGACACAATTGGGCCGGCTTGATGAAGCCCTCCAGGTGTTGGAAGACGCCCATCGCACCTTCCCTGCGAACCTCTCTCTCGCTTACCAATACGCCCGCTGCTTGATCGCTCAGGATAAGACCAGCCAGGCGCTTTTCCCCTTGGAAGCCGTCGTGAACAGCCAGCCTGACGATGCTTCCCCCTATCTGGACTACGCCCTCTGTTTGCTGGCTCAACCTGCCAATTCGCCGGCCAGCGAGAGGCGGGGAACCCTGTCGCCCATCTCCACCGAGAGCCAGGATGGGACCGGTACGGAGACATCCCCCAACTTATCCAAGGCAATTGCTTCCCTGGAACGCGCTCTGGAGCTCGAACCGGGGCGCGCCGAAGCCAAAGCCATGCTGGCTGAAGTGTGGGCAGGGCAAGGCGAGAGCAGCAAGGCTTACGACGCCTTGTGTGAATTGTGGCAGTCCGACCTGGCACGGGACAGCGTGTGGAAGACCCGCCTGGCCCTGCGCCTCGGCCAGGTGGCTCAGCAGGTTGGCAAGGGAGAGACGGCAGTGACCACCCTGCTGGACGCTGACCCGGATAACCCTCTCGTCCAGAAGCAGCTCGCTGAAGCATATTTTTCGATGGGGCTGTACGATGCGGCCTACAAGGCAGCTCAAACCGCATACAACCTGCAACCCGCCGACCTGGAGATTCTGCTCTGGTTTGCCCGCTTCGCCCTCGACCTTCTGGTGCAACCCAAGGGAATCCACCCCAACGTCAAGGGTGAAGTGCTCTCGGCCGTCAAACGCGCCATCGAGCTTTGCCCGCAACGCGGCGACCTGCTGGTCTTCCTGGGCCAGATGCAGGCGCGCTTCGGCGAAGCCGATAACGCCAAGCACACCTTCCATAAGCTGGTGTCGGAGACGGCCAAGGACCCATCCCTGGAAATTGAGCCCCGTGACTACTACCAGGCTGCTCAAAGCCTGCTTGAGATGGGCGATTACGCCATCGCGGCGCTATGCCTCGAAAACGCTCTGCGCGCCGCGCAACAGGAGGTCGCCGAGGGTGAGTCTCGTCAGGTCACATTGGCGCCATCCCCGTATGAGCTGCTGACCAGCCTGGCTCTGGCGTACCGCAAGACTGGCGACCTGACGGCTGCCCTGAAAGCCTGCGACCAGGCTATCGCTCTGGAACCTGGCAGGGGCAACCTGTACCTTGAAAAAGCCGACCTTCTCCTGCAGATGAACCAGGCCGGCGTGGAAAAAGGTGGGAGGCAGCTCGACGCCTACCGGCCAGTCGCCGAATGGCTGGAGACTGCTGCGCAAGAGGTTCCTGACGATCCCGCCATCCACTTCTACGCTGCCCACCTTCACCGCCTCACAGGCGATTTGCCAGGGGCTTTGGATTACGCCAACCGCCTGGTGGAAAGCCTGCGCCCGTCCCCGGCGCCCACCTCCCCGTCCGAAGTCCCCACGCCCCTCTCCCGCGCAGGTGAGGTCTCCCATCCCGAGGCTGCCTCAATCGCGGCAGGTCTCTTGCGGGCGTTATTGCGTCATGAGCAGGCCTGGAAGGTCCTCGAGACTGCCAGCGTCGATGAGCTAGCCCTGCTCGGAACGTCGCTTGCCCCTGCCCATGGGGAGAGCGGCGCGAAGGTCCACCAAGCAGCCTACCTCTGCCTGCACGCTGAGTGCGCCCTGGATTCGAGCCAGGATGCCATAGCCACCAACGACCTGGCCATCCTGCTGGAACAGCCGTCTGCGGGAGCGCGGGCCTTGGCGATTCAAGCGCGGCTGGCTGCCCGCCGGGGAGACCTCAAGAACGCTGTGGGTTTGTTGCAATCCGCCCTGCAGAGTTATGAGAAAGGGCGGGGAGAAGGCGGCAGCATCCATGAACGGCCCCTCTCCCTCGCAGATGTACACCTGAGTTTTATCGACCTGGCAGAGCAGCGCAGCATTGCCATTGCAGCGGCCGAGCTGGCTGAATGGGAAGTCGCCCTGCCAGCCCTGGAGCGCCTTGCCAGCATCGCCAGCTTGGAGCCGCTCGCACATCTTGACCTTGCCTGGGCATTGGTATCACGCGCCGAACGCCAGGTCCATTACCGGGAGATCAATAGCATCAGCCATGCGCCCGGCGCAACCGCCCTCTCCGACGAGGCTCGCCAGGCCTTTGAGACCTCCCTGCAAGCCGCCCGGGCGCTCATAGAGCAAACGCCTGGCGCTGCTTCCCCAAGCGCTGAGGACTTGCTGGCGCGCTGCAGCGTGCGCGGCGCGGCGGTATTCCAACCCGATAGAAACGCAGCCCAAGCCTTCGCCAACCTCGAACGATCCCCGGAAGACACCGCCGCTTACATCGCCTGCCTGCGGGAAATCGGTGACCTGGCCGAGGCTTCCCTTGTCGCTCGAGAGCACCCTCACCATCCCATGGTGCTGCTGCAGCTCGCCCTCGCCCTGGCTAACGACAAGCCCCGCCAGGCGCTGGTTGCTGCTCAGACGGCGGTCGATGTTCTGAGGGGCTACGAGGATTCCACACAGCCCTCCACGGGCGAAGCGCCCATCCACGGAGGCGTGCAGCTCCTACCCCTGGCTTACGCCCTTGAGGCCACGCTGGCGCGGGCGAGCGGGAATCGCGCCGGCGACGCTTCGGTGGCGCTCACCGCCATCCACAATGCCCTCGAGTTGTGGCCAGACGAGCCGCGCTGGCATCATCTGGCCGGCGAGATTTACCTGATGCACGATGAGACCGCAGGTTTACCCGAACATCAATCTGCTGCAGCGCACTTTCAGCAGGCTCTGGCCCTGGAGCCAGGCAACCCAATGCATTACATCGCCCTGGGCAAATTGCATCTCAAGGACAAGGAGTATCGCCTGGCAATCGACAATTTCGAGCGCGCCGCCCGCCTCTCCCCCTCGGACGCCAACCTGTGGCAGCTCCTCGCCCGGGCTTACACCGATAAGGGAGATATCCAGCAGGCGGCTGCAGCAGCAGAGCGCGCCGTCAGCTTGACGCCTGGAGCGTTCCCCCCAGCACTGCTGCGCGCCGAGATCGCCATAAAAGGCGGCGATTTCGAACGCGCAGAGGCTGACCTGCGCAAGATTCTGGAAGAAAATCCGAACAACAACGCGGCGTTGCTGGTTCTCTCCAAGGCGCTCGCCGCGCAAAACAAACACGAGCAAGCCCTCCAGCTTCTGGATAACGCCATCCGTGAAGAAGCCGATGTGGTTCCGGTGGATGTCGAACGCGCCCGCCTGATCAAAAAAACCAAAGGAGCGGAGGAAGCCATCCGCACCCTGGAAGCGGTGATCAGCCGGGATCCGAGCGCCCTGGAGCCATACGTGATGCTGGCCGAAATTTTCGACGAAGCAGGCAGGGGGCAGGATGCCCTTTCCCTGGCTCAGCGCGCCCTCTCGTTGAAAACCGCTTATGAGCCGGAAATATCCTGGGAGGATACTTCTCGGCTACACAGCTTGCTCGGTCGCCTTTACCACCAAAACGGGCAGTTGGAACAGGCTGTCCAGCACCTGAGCGAGGCTATCCGCCTTGCGCCGAAGATGGTGGAGGCGTACCTGGAATTGGGTAAAGTGCATTGCGAACGTCGACAGCACCACCTGGCCCTGGAGGTCTACCGCAAGGCAATATCCACTGCGCCGTACGACCCGCAGGCGTATTACCAGGCAGGCCTGGTCTACAAGGAGAGCAAGGACTACCAGGAGGCTGAACGGATGTTGCGTTTGGCCGCAAAACTGGCGCCCGACGACCTGGCTATTCAACGCCACCTGGGTGCAATCGTCGCCTTGAACCTGGTACACAATCGATCTGTGTAGGGACAGCGAGAGACACTATGAACCCCTCGATCTCACCTCTCCGGCCTGGCCGCCTGGTATCCCGGGACACTTACACCACCCTGGTGCGCAACGCTTTATCCGTGCGGGAATTCCGCTTTGCCCGCCTGGCCGCCCTGAATTGGCTTTCCTCCTATGATGGAGATCTGCCCATGCGGTTGCTGTATAGCAAGGCGTTGCTGGGGGAGGACCACCTCGAGTCGGCCTATCACTCCCTGTTGGGGTTGACGCTTGCAGACCCGGAGTACCTGGAGGCGTTTCAAGCGAGGTTGCAGGTCGAGATGCTTCTGCACAAGAATCCGGCCAGACCCAAAGCCAGGGATTCCCGCGCCAGCGCCACGGTGGCCGAGGAGACTATGGCTGATACACTAGGTTGCCTGGTAACGCTGACGCGGGCAGAGCGAGCGATAGAGGTGAAATTCCCGGTGCAAGCCAGCCAATGGTGCCAGGATTTGAAAGGCGCCCGGCGGCGGCTGCTCCAATCCGTGAAGGCGCCGCAGGAAGCTGAGCGCCTGATGGAGCAAGCCGAGGAGAGCATGCTCGAAGTCCTGGCGTTAAAATCCAGCCTGCCGCTGGTGGCAGTCACGCACCTGGAGATTCAACGCGCCCTGGTAGCGCACGATATGGCCCCATCCTTAGCCTTGCGCAACCTTGCCGAGCACTATCACGCCCAATTCCCTGAATGCATTCAGGTCACGCTAATCGTGGCCGAAAGCCTGGTGGATGGCGGGGAGCCCGAGCGCGCCGTCTCATTGCTGCACCAGGCAGCCGCCCAGGACGTCGCCGGGCAGGTCGTCCAGCGCCTGTGGGGCCGCGAACATCCCTACCGTAACCTGTGGCCGGATTCGATGGAAGCGCCCTTGGATATGGCCATTCCCGCCGCGGTGGCTGCCACGCTGGGGCTCAACCAGCTCCCGCAGGCTGGCACATCCCCCATACGACCTGCAGGAAGCCAACCCTCACCGGTCGTGGTTGGTGCTTCCGGCGAAATAGATGACAGCCAGCCAGAAGAGCTTAATCGCGCCGCGCTGGTAGCCGATGACATCCTGACCGAAGCGCTTGAGACGGATGCGCCTCCGGCTATTTCTGAAGAGGCACCGGTCGTCCCCGAGGACTTCGATCCGCAGGCCATCCAGGCAAGCGATATCACGGTCGAGGCAGGCCAGCCCGCAGCGGACGAGCCTCTCAGCTTATCCCTGGATCTGGAAGATGAAGAGCAGCAGGATAGCCCCAGCCAGGCTGAGCTCCCCGAGACGTTGCACGAGGTGCAGCGCGACCTGGAGAAGCTGGCCAGGCGGTTGCACCAACCCAAGCTGCTTCAGCAGGATGGACGCTTCCCTGTTTACGTGGTCATGTCCAGCCGGGCCGGGCTGGAGGCAGCTTACGGCGCGCAGAACGCGGACTTGCTTGAGGCTGAAATGCTCACCCTGGTGCAGGCCTTCGAGGGCAACAAGAAATGGCATGCGCTCCTGTTTTACGCCGATGGGGGGGAAGTGAAACCGAAGCAGAGCCTGAAAATACCCGCCGTTGGCGGCAAGCCCAACGACCCCAATCGCCTGCGCCAGGCACTCATCAACCTGGATGCAGCCTTGAAGAAACAAGGTCAGATGATTGGAGCTGTGCTCATCGTCGGCAGTGCGGAGGTGGTCCCCTTCCACCAGCTCAGCAACCCGGTCGACGATGAGGACCTGTTCATCCCCTCGGACAACCCCTATGGAACCAGCGGCGATAATCCCCTGGCGCCGCAATGGCCGGTCGGGCGCCTGCCTGGCGGTGAAGAGGCTGGCCAGGCCAGTGGCGACGGGTTGGCGCGAGCATTACAGCGCGTCGCCCAATGGCATCGAACCGCCAAACGGCGCCAGTCACAACGCTGGTACCAGGCGCTGGTGCAGGGCCTGATCGAACGCCTCCCCCTGCTTCACAACGGAAACGGCAAGCCCAGGTACACCCAAACCAGTTTTGGCTATACTGCGGCTGCCTGGCGCTTCGCCTCCTTCTCGGTGTTTCGGGTGATCGGCGATCCGAAGCTCATGCGTATTTCGCCCGCCCTCCAAGACGCCTGGAAGCCCCACCAGGAGGCCAGCAAGGGGAAAGTCACCCCGCGTCGTAAAAACCACGCCAGGCAGGCAAAAGATGGAACAGCCTCCCCTCAGGCTCGAGAGGCTGAGCGGGGCAGCCTGCCTGCCGCCCGGTTGGGGTATTTCAACCTGCACGGCACGGCCGAGGATGCCGAATGGTTCGGCCATTCCGACCCAACCGAGGAGGGATTCGAATCCAGCGCAGGCGTGGAATACCCGATCGCTTTGAAGCCCGAGGACATCGGCGCTCAAGGCCAGGCTGCGCCCCAAATCGTCTTCAGCGAAGCCTGTTTCAGCGCCAACATCCAGGGCAAGACCGCCCAGAACGCCATGTGTCTTTCCTTCCTGGAGAAGGGATGCCAGGCGTTCGTGGGATCGACCTGCATCGCCTACGGGTCGCTCAATGCACCGCTCTCCGCTGCGGATTATCTCAGTTATGCTTTCTGGGGCGCAATCAGGGAGGGGTACCCGGCAGGAGAAGCCCTGCGCCTGGCCAAACTCAACCTGCAGGAAGCGA
>JAQUAE010000315.1 GCA_028687395.1 Anaerolineales bacterium
GGTGGGTGAGCTGGCGCAGGCGCGGGTGATTGGCGTAGGCGCCGTGATATTGGGGCGGGAGCATGGCTGCAATCTGGCACATGATCTCGTCGGTGTTCTTCTGCAGAGCGTTATCGCGCGCCTGGCGATCGACCGGCGGAAACAGCAGCGGTTTGGCCACGCTCACCTTGAGGTGCGGGCGTCGCAGGCGCAATAGCTGGCGCATGGCATCTTCAGTACCGCTGATGGCGATGGGCACGACGGGTACGGCGGCCTTATCCGCCAGGTACGCCACGCCGGTCTTGGCGGGGAGCAACTGGCCGTCCCGGCTGCGGGTGCCCTCGGGGGCGATGCCCAGCGCGCCGCCCGCTTGGAGGTAGCTGCGCGCTTCACGCAAGGCACCCAGGTCGGCTTCTTCCCGGTTGATCCAAATGCCATCGACCGCCTCCACAATCCAGCGGAAGAAGGGATATTTCTGGTATTTATCGGCAACCAGGCCGGTCAGGTCATCGCGGTTAGCCAATAAGTAGATCAACGCCGCATCGATGCGGCTCATGTGATTGGTTGCCAGGATGCAGCCTCCCTGGGCGGGGATGTTCTCTAGGCCGGACGCCTCGGTTTTGGTCAGCAAGTGAAAGAGCCAGTAGAAAATAAATCGCAGGTGGTCGCGGGACATAATGCCTCATTGAAGGAAAAATCAGTGCCCCTACCGCTTTCGCCTTTATTTTATCCCCCTCTTCTCGAATGCGGTTAAGAAAATTGTAGACAACCCGCCGAAATGAATGCGTGTATAATCTGCCCAATGAAGCGAGCGCGGTTGAGCAGATTACATGGCAGCGTCCTGGGGCTCCTGAGCGCCATTATTGTGTCGATCCTCTTGGGAGCGTGCCAGCCGGGGGATGGCCCGGCGCCAGCAGGTTCTCCCTCCGCCGCTGCAGCGGCAACCCCCACCTTTACTCCTGCCCCTCCTACCCCCACTCCAGTTCCCTTAGCTGCCAGCGTGAACGGCGAGGGGATCCCTCTAGAGCAGTACCAGGCAGAGCTGGTGCGCTATCAAAAGGCACTTGGCACAGAACTGGCAACTAAAGATGAACAGCGCGTCCTGGATGAGTTGATCGACCGCTACCTGCTGGTGCAAGCCGCCACAGAGGCCGGTTTCGAGGTTGGCGCGCAGATGGTTGCGGAGCGTGTGGAGCAGCTCACTGCACGGCTGGGGAGCGCAGAGGCGTTGGAACAGTGGCTGGCGGACAACAGCTACACGCAGGCGTCTTTCCGCCTTGAACTTGCCCAATCCCTCGCGGCGGCCTGGATGCGGGACCAGATCGTCTCCCAGGTGCCTCAGGTGGCGGAGCAGGTGCATGTGCGCCAGGTTTTGCTATATAACACGGAGCGCGCCGGTGAGGTGCTCAATCAATTGCAATCCGGCGCCGACTTTGTGGAATTAGCGGCCCAGTTCGATCCTGTCGCCAGGGGCGAACTGGGATGGTTTCCCAGAGGATATTTGCTGGATGAGAAGCTGGAAGAGGCCGCTTTCAAACTGCAGCCCGGTGAACTCAGCAGCGTGATCCAGACCGAGGCTGGCTACCACATCTTGTTGATGATCGAGCGCGACGCCCAGCGGCCTCTCGACTCGGACGCACTGCTGGTATTGCAAAATAAGGCTTTGCTCGACTGGCTTGCCGAACGGCGCAGCCAGGCCCAGATACAAGTCCTGGCGCCGTAAGACTTGGGTGCAGGAACAAAAGGGAGCCCTATGGATAAGTGGGATTATATCGATAACACCCAGCGCAGACGCAAGAGGGTTACGGTGATCTGGAATTTGCTCACCATCCTGATGTTGCTGGCCACCGTGTGCGTCGTGGCGGTCTTCCTGAGCGTTTTTATCGATCCACACTCGGCGCTGAACCTCTTCCCACCGCCAACCTTGCCTCCCGCGATTGCCCTGCCCACCCTGACGCCCACACCCCGCCAGGTTCTGCCTCCCACCTGGACGCCGCTGCCCAGCATCACTCCCACTTCTTTGCCTACCCCGACCCTGGCTCCTACAGAAACACCATTCCCGCTCTTTACGCCCTCTGCTACCCCTGAGGCGACAGTCTCCAGCGCGGGGCTGCCTTTCGACGTCAACGCCGGGAGCCCTATTGCCATCTCGAGCGTCGCATTTCACCCCGAGGCGGGGTGCAACTGGATGGGCGTGGCCGGGCAGGTGCTGAATATGAGCGGTGCGCCGGTCTCTACCGGGGTGGTGATCAAGCTGGGAGGCAGCCTGGGAGGCGTCTCCAAGGAGGTCACCAGCCTGACGGGCACGGCGCGGCAGTACGGCGATGCTGGCTATGAAATCCTCCTGGCGAGCAAGCCGATCGCCTCGCTGGGGACATTGTGGCTCCAACTCCTGGATCAGGCCGGGCTGCCTATGTCTCCTAAAATCCACTTCGACACCTTCGAGGCGTGTGATAAGAATCTGATCTTTATCAACTTCCGCCAGGTGCGCTGAGCGCCGGCTGATTGTTTGGCTAACCCGCCCGCTCTCCGCTCACTTTTATCCACGCTTCCTGAATCACCAGGGCATCCTCCTCCAACACCGGGCTCTCGCACAATATCCGGCCCGCGGCGCCAGCCTCCTTCAGGGCGCGCAGGATCGCCCGCAAATCCAGGTCAGCCTCCTCCAGGCGCAAGTGTTCGCGTTCCCCTTTGGGGCTGTAGGCGATTCCAGAGAGGTGGATGTGCAGCCTTTTCAAGGCCGCCTCCCCCAAGGCTGCGGCGTAGGCCCCCAGGACGCGACGCCATTCGTCGTAGGTGTTCATGCTGCCATCCCCCGCGCGGGCGTGCAGGTGGGCGAAGTCGATGCAAGGCTCCACCCCGAGGATGGCCTGGCTCATCTGCAGCGTGTCCTCCAGGGAGCCGAGCATGGCCGCTTTGCCCATGATTTCTGGCCGCAGGGTGACCGGGTTGCCGGCGGCGCGCAGCTCGTCCAGGCAGCCTTGCAAGCGTTGGATGGCTTTGGGCACCACCTCCTCAGGCGGATGCTCGAAATACGACCCGGGATGGAAGACGATATCGCTGGCGCCAGCCAGATACCCATAGTGCGCTGCGTCCATCAAGCGCTTGCGCGACTTCGGCCATTCCTCCTCGTTGGCGTTCAAGTTGATGAAATACGGGGCGTGGACGCTGATCAGCACTTCCTGCTCTTGCCCGGCCGCCTTGATCTCGGCGCAAGTTTTTTCGCTGACCCGCACTGCCTGCACCCAGCCCAATTCCAG
>JAQUAE010000316.1 GCA_028687395.1 Anaerolineales bacterium
GCACCTGCATTTTAATCACCAGGAGCAGCCGCATGACCATCGACCTGCAATCTGTCCGCGCCCAGTTCCCCTCCCTGAATCGACCAGCCATCTTCTTCGATAATCCCGGCGGCACGCAAATCGCCCGCCAGGCGTTGGAGCGCATGAACGCCTACCTGCTCGAGCACAACGCCAACCACGACGGCGCTTTCGCCACCAGCCGGGCTTCGGACGCGGTGCTGGCAGAGACACACGCCGCCATGGCCGACCTGCTGCACGCCGCCAGCCCAGACGAGATCGTCTTCGGCGCCAACATGACCACGCTGACACTACACGTCAGCCGCTCTCTGGCGCGCAACTGGCAGCCTGGAGACTGCATCGTGGTCACCCGCCTGGACCATGACGCCAACGTCACCCCCTGGGTGCTGGCGGCGGAGGACCACGGCTGCGAAGTGCTGCGCGTGGATTTCCATCCCGATGACGGCACGCTGGACATGGAAGGGATGCAAAAAGCCCTGGAGCGCAAGCCGCGGCTGGTGGCCGTGGGCTATGCTTCCAATGCCCTGGGGACGATCAACCCGGTGGCGGAGATCGTCCGCATGGCGCACGCCGCCGGGTCGCTGGTCTACGTGGACGCGGTGCAGTACGCTCCGCACGGGGGCATCGACGTGCAGGCGCTGGCGTGCGATTTCCTGGTGGCTTCGGCTTACAAGTTCTTCGGGCCGCACGTGGGCGCGCTCTACGGGCGCTACGCGCTGCTGGACGAGCTGTTCGCCTACAAGGTGCGCCCGGCGTCCAACACGCCACCCGGCAAATTCGAGACGGGCACGCTCAACCACGAGGGCCTCGCCGGCGTGCTGGGGGCAGTCGAGTACCTGGAATGGCTGGGGACGTCCTTCGGCGCGGCGCTGACGCCCGAGGGGGGGACGAAGTATCAAGGCCGCGCCCTGCGCCTGAAGCAGGCCATGGCTGCCATCCAGGCTCACGAGTTGGAATTGAGCAGGGCGTTGCTGGAGATCCTCGAGGAGACGCCGGGAGTCACGCTGTACGGCCTGCGCGACGCGGCGCGTCTGGAGCAGCGTGTACCCACCTACGCCTTCCGCTTGCAGGGCTGGCCGCCGCGCCGGGTGGCCGAGGCGCTGGATCAGGCCGGGATTTACGTCTGGGATGGCAATTACTACGCCCTGTCGGTCACCGAGCGCCTGGGGGTGGAGGCGAGCGGCGGCATGGTGCGCGTCGGGCCGGTGCACTACAATACGGTCGAAGAGGTGTGGAAGTTTGGTGAGACGTTAGGGAGGCTAGCTGCGGGGAAGAGATAGCAGCCGGCGTGCTGGCAGGCCTGCCGTTCTTTTTGAGTGAGCTTTAGCACCTACAAAAAATCCGGGGTGGTCTCGCGACCACCCCGGATTTTACGCCCAACTCGGTCAACTCGGTCAATCTATTTGCCGAGGCCCAAAGCTGAGCCGAGGGCCAGGTTCAGCCCAGTGGCGATCTGGGAAACCAGGCTGGATTGACCCGCACCGACCTCAGCAGAGTTGCTCGCTTGAGCGGTGACGTCTGCTTCAGCTTGGCCGCCGGCCTGTACCTGGTAATCGAACAGGCCCGTGGGCAGGATGGCCTTTAGATCGAAGCTGCTCCCATTCTGACCGGAGGCAGCAGCCTCCACCCCGGCATCCGCCGAAACTTGACCGTTCGCCTCGACGTTGGTCGAAACATCACCCTGACCACCGATATCCACGGTCAGGCCACTCAATGCGTTGGCGGTGACACCAATCGCCTGGCGGACAGTGGTCGCCGCACGCGTCCAGCCATCAGCCACACGGCTCTGAACGTTGCCCTTGAAACCAGCCATCACTCCCAGGCTCAGGGCGGCAGTAACAAGGATTTGAGCGAAAGTCTTGAACATGGTTTACCTCCAATTGGTTTGTGTTTGTCCCAATTCGAACCTTCACTCTGCATAACGAAGCAAGCCGCCAAAGTGTTATGCCTGTGCTGGGTTAAGGTGTTTGGGTGGCGAAAAGAGAAGGAAGCGATAGCTCTGGCAATATTGCCGGTAAGGTGAGCTCAACAGCAGGCGCTGGCAACACCGCAGTCGGGTCCTCGCGCAGCGGGAGCGGCGACGACGTTGGCAAAGCAAGCTCGGGCGTGGGCTGCGCCAACGTCGGAGCCGGGATCATTGGCGTTGAAAGCGGAAGGTCCTCTGTAGACAAATAGTCATCTAATTCGGGCACCGCCATACCCGCCTGTGCAAGCCGGTCTCGCTGCGCCGTCAGGATTGGCAAGATGCGTGCTCGCATCGCGGGGTCGGTGACGCCGGCCAGACGAGTGAGCGCTTTTTGATAACCCTGCAACGCTATCTGGCGGCTGGACGGATCGTCCGAGACAGACAGAAGCTCGTCCATACGGCGCTCCGCCAGAGCCAAGTCAGTCCTTACCGGATCAGGTGAAACTGAGCGCCAGGCGCTTTCGCTAAACAGCTTCCAGCCGTAGAGCGCGTCATCCGGCATGGCAGTCTGGGCAGAGGCTGTGACTGCGGTGAACAGGGCCAGGACGATCGTAGCGAGATTAAATGCCGGCCTCCAGATTGAAGCCATTGCGCCGAATCTGGGCGTGACTTGCCGGCGAGGATGGGCGCGCATATGAGCCATCAAGCGAGCCCGTGAGCTCTGCTTGAACGATGGTGAAGGGTGGACGCTGGAACCGCGCGCCGCCCCTCTGGCGGCTTCGAGTAAGGGCCGCAAGCGAGTGGCGTAGTGAGGATAGCGGGCCAGGCATTCATCCAGGCTGGCCCTGCCCGATACCAGGCTGTCAAGGCAATCTTCCAAGGCGCGTTCAAAGCGAATCATGGTTCGTCTCCAAACCGTTTCCAAGATACTTTGCCAATCGTTGAAGAGCACGCATTTGCAATGCCCGTACTGCGCCCTGGCGCTTGCCCATGAGTTTGGTAATTTCTGGCGTGGATAGACCATCGACGAATTTCAAGATAAGAACTTGCCGCTGCTCTTCAGTGAGCTGTTGCATGGCAAGGCGCAGTTCGTGAGACACAAATTGCATTTCCAACACCTCGTCCAAGGACTCGTCGGCGCTGACCTGGACTGGAGAGACTTCCTCCAACGCCAGGGTTTCTTTACGGGTTCGGTAGTGATCGATCACCGCGTTACGAGCAATGCGATATAACCAGGAAATGAAGGGCGATTTCCTAATTTTGTAACGATCTAGATTTTCCCAGGCTTTGATGAAGACCTGCGAGGTGAT
>JAQUAE010000317.1 GCA_028687395.1 Anaerolineales bacterium
CGAGCTGCTCGGCGCTGGCCAGCTCCTGTTCTATGATCCATGCCCTAAATCGGGAAAGGCAATCGTTCTCTTTCTCCCACTGCAGGCGCTCCGCGGACTTGTAGCGCTCGTGGCTGCCGGAGGTGGAATGGCCGAGCGGTTGGGTTACTTCGGTGACGTGCACCAACGCGGGGACGTGATAGGTGCGGGCGATCTCGCTGGCCGTCTGGTAGATATCCAGCAAGGCCGGGTAATCCCAGGCGCGCACGCTGTACAGGTCATACCCTCGCTCGCACTGCTCGGCCGGGCAGGGATCGCGCTGGAAGCCCTTGAGAATGGTTGAGATGTTCTCCTTGAGCATCTGGAACTGGTTGGGCACCGAGATGCCGTAGCCGTCGTCGTAAATGCTGATGATGGCCGGAGCCTGCAGCACACCGATGGCGTTGACCGCCTCCCAGAACATGCCTTCTGCCGTGGAGGCGTTGCCGATGGCGCCCCAGGCCACCTCCGCCCCACCGCGTGAGAAGCGCGTGAAAGGCTTGAGCTCCTCCAGCTCGCGGTAGAGGCGCGAGGCGTAAGCCAGGCCTACCAGGCGCGGCATCTGCGCCGCGGTGGGGGAGACGTCGGCGGCGATGTTGTACATCTCAGTCTGGTCTCCCCAGCTTCCATCGGGCTCGATGAAGCGGCTGACGAAGTGGCCGACCATGGAACGCCCCGCTGTGGCAGGATCGGCTTGCAGATCGGCATGGGCATAGAGTTGGGCAAAGTACTGCTGGGGGGTGAGCACGCCCAAGGCCATCACCCAGGTCTGGTCGCGATAGTAGCCGGAGCGCCAGTCGCCCTTGTGGAAGGCGCGCACCATGGCCACCTGGATGACCTCCTTGCCATCGCCAAAGATGCCGAACTTGGCCTTTCCCGAAAGCACCTCGCGCCGCCCGATGACGCTGACCTGGCGCGAGGTATACGCCATGCGGTAATCCCGGATGATCTCTTCAGGGGGTTGGGGTAGGTCTTGCCTGGGCATAATCCTCCTGCGAATTTCGGGTAGGGTTTGTCTGATTATATCAGCATCGCTGTGCACCGACTTGTGGAGGTGTCGAGGGTCCAGCCTGGGGAAGGCAGGCGCAGCCTGGTTTCAAGGGTGACGGCGCACCACGCCGAGGGAAGGAGAGCCCCCTATGCGCTCAGCAGGCGCTCTCTCTGGGTTGGAACCATGCTCCCCGCGCCGTTTGGTTGGCCGCCGGGGAGCGGCAGGAACGGGCTACTCCAACGCCTGTAGCACGATCTCGGCCACGTCCAAGACCTGCATCTGGCTGCCGGCTTCCTTGCCCGCGTCGGTGAGCATGACCATGCAGAAGGGGCAGCCCACCGCCAGCACCTCAGCGCCTGTGGCAGCGGCCTCGCCAAAACGGTTGGCGCTCACCCGTTCCTGTCCCTCTTCCTCTTCCTTCCACATCTGGGCGCCGCCTGCGCCACAGCAGAAGGATTTGGCCTGGTTGCGCGGCATCTCGACCAGCGGCGCGGCCGCCCCGCGCAGCACCGCTCGCGGCTCGGCGTAGACCCGGTTGTGCCGGCCGAGATAACACGGGTCGTGGTAGGTGACCGTTCCCATTTCTTGATCGCGCAGGCTAAGCCGTCCCGCGCCGACCAGCTCGTTGATCAACTGGGTGTGGTGGATGACCTGATAATTCCCGCCGAAGGCAGGGTACTCGTTCTTGAGGGTGTGCAGGCAATGCGGGCAGGTGGTCACGATGCGCGCGGGCGCCACGGCGTTCAGCATCTCTACGTTGGCTGTGGCCAGCTCATGGAACAAGTACTCGTTGCCCGCCCGGCGGGCGGAATCGCCGGTGCACTGCTCCTGCTCGCCCAGCACGGTGAAGCTCACCCCCGCCCTGGCCAGAATCTGGGCGAAGGCGCGAGCGGTTTTCTGGGCGCGAGCGTCCGTCGCCGGGGCGCAGCCCACCCACCACAGAATCTCTGCCTGCGGATTCTGATCGAACGTAGGGATGAGCAATCCTTCAGCCCATTTCATGCGCTCGGCCGGGGGAATATTCCACGGGTTAGCGCTGCGCTCCATGCCCCGGAAGGCGGTCTGCAACTGTTCGGGGAAGTCGTTCTCCATCAACACCAGTGAGCGGCGAATATCCAGGATGTCGCGCATGGGCTCGTTGCCTACTGGGCAAATATCCACACACGCCCCGCAGGCCGTGCAAGCCCACACCGCTTCCGCCGGGATGGCAAACTCCACCAACGTCGCCTGACTGGCTTCACCTCTGGCCAGGCGGGCGCCCTCCTGGTTGAGGGCATAGCGCTTGTTGATCTCCAGGGCGGCTGGCGAGAGCACCTTCCCGGTATTGTACGCCGGGCAAACCTCCTGGCAGCGGTAGCACATGATGCAGGCATAAGCGTCAACGAGCTGCTCCCAGCCCAGGTCTTCCAGGCGGGAGACACCGAATTGCTCCTGGCTTTCATCTTCGAAATCGAGCTTGCTCAGCTCTCCGATCGAGCGGCGTTCGGGCTTGAGCAGGAAGTTGAGCGGGGCGAAGAAGAGATGGATGTGCTTGGAATACAAGAAATAGGGCACGAAAGCCAGGATAGTGCCCAGCGCCAACCAGTAGGTCACGTGGCTGCCGACCAGCAGAGCGCCCGGCAACCAACCCGCCCAGAGGGCTGCCAGCCGGGAGGCAAACGGTTGCCAGGCGTCGGCGCCCTCCGCAGCCAGGTGAAACGATTCGCCGACGAAGCGCGAGCCGACGTGCACCAAAATGAACGCACTGACGATGGCTGAATCCCGCCGGATGCCGGCGCGCGCCTGCGGATGCAGCAGGACGTCCTCCCGGGTGGTCAGCGTCGGAGGGCGCAGGAGGAAGCGCCTGGCGATCAGCGCCAGCATGCCTGTCAGGACAGCCACGCTGAGCAGATCGCCGCCCAGGCGATACAGGTCGCTGGCCAGGCTGTGGCCGAGGAGGGTGAAACCGGGGATAAAACCGCGCAGGACGTCGGCAAGATTGACCAGCAAATAATAGATGAAACCCCAGGCGACAAAACTGTGAAACAGGCTGGGCCAGAAGCGGAAGCGAAACACGGGCAGGAAGAGGGCAGTCTTGACCGCCACTGCGGCCAACCTGCGGCGCACCGTCCCCCAATCCACGTGGCCGTGCCCGCGGCGAATAATGCGGACGATTCTGTCGGCGGCGCGGTAGGCGGCATACGTCGAGGCGAGAACCGCCAGGATGAATACCACT
>JAQUAE010000016.1 GCA_028687395.1 Anaerolineales bacterium
GGGCGTAATCCAGGATGAAAGTCGCCGCCTTGCGCACCTCATCCAGGCGTTCATCCGGGCAGGCAGTCACCGACTTGAAGCGCACCAGGCGCATGGCAAGGTCGACGATCTCGCTGGTCGTATCGCTGACCCTTGTGGGCAGGACTTCCTGCGGCAATGGCGCAAAGGTGATGGGCAGCTCCGGCGCCTTCCTGGTCACCTCCCGGGCTTGCTGCAGCAACTCGCCCAGCTTGGGCGCTTCCTTGCCCAAATTTTCTGTAGAAGCGGCAATCTGAGCGATCTCCCGCTTGAGGTTGTCTTCGTGCTCCTCGGCAAGCTGGCGCAATAATTCCAGAGGCACTTCGCTCCGCTCTCCCAGCTCCTGGCGCAAGCGCAACCGCAAACGCTCGGCGGTGTTCGCACCGCCCCCCGCCATCTCAGCCAGCGGGAGCAAAGCCTGCTCCAGGCCGAGCGCCTGCGCCAGCGGGGTTACTTCGGCGAGCGTCCAGCGCAGAAACTCTCGCATGGAGACCGGCTTGGCGGTCAGCGGATTATCGATCTCTGCCCGCAGACCATCACGCGCCGCCGCTTCCTCATTACGCCGCGAGCGCTCGATATCCTCCTGGTCATAGCGAAAGCTGTTGGCAAAATCGTTATCGGCGTACATGCGCAGGAGCAGCAATTGCTTGAGTGCCAGGTTGGCCAGGTCGACATCCAGCGAATGGCCGCTCTCGTCGGTGCGAATCTCGACGCGTGCCATGGGCAGGTTGATGCGCGCCAGCAGGTTCTGCAGCTCGATCTGAGCGGCCAGCTCATCCAGCGAGGTGGCTTCCCCAACGGCGTACAGGCCACGGGTATACAGGTCGCCAAGCTGCTCGCTGGTGACGTAAATCAGCCGTTCGACAGGCTCAGCAAAGGAGCGGGCGCGCACCGGGGTCCAGTTATTGTTTCCAAAGCGCACCTTGCGCCGCACCAGGTCGTAGGACAGGTTGAGATAATCTTCATAGGAGCGGTAGAGCAGAGGTACATCCAACGTCGGCGGGTTGGGAAAGACCAGGTTGCGCACCGAATCGTACTCGGTGAGCAATACCACGTTCTTGCCGTCTTTTTCCACAGCCTGCATAGGCGTCGATGCCGAAGTAGCGATGAATAAGGCAGCAAATGCGCGCAGCAGGCGCGTGGCGCGCACGTATACCTGGCTCTTGTAATCGTCCAGGTGAAGCGGGGGATACGCGCCTCCAGTGCGATCCGCGGCTGGCAAGTGCATGAAATCCCAGGCTAAGAGCGGCTCGGGCAGGGAAAGGTTGACGTGAATGCCGGCCGTAGCCAATTGCTCGCCGAACAGGTCGACGCAGCGCTGCAGGTAGCGCCGCTTGGCCAGATGCCAGGAACCGGGAATCGAATCGTGGCTCACCCCCACCTTGTACAGCAGGTTGCCGTGCCAGTAATATAACCGCTCCCCGAACTGGCCGCCTGCCTGGTGTAACGCGTTCAGCATGACGGCTTCCACCAGGCGCGCCTCGTAGATGGCGCCCAGCAGGTGATAATACGGCCGGGTTGCCCACTCGATCATCCAGTGATATACCTCAAGCTGGCTGAGGGAGCGAAACTCGGCAGGGATGGCCTCCGAGCGCAGGTAGTCGATGAAGGAGCGCTGCCCCGGACCGGAGCCCACCCTGAGCAACGGGCGGAACTGGTCATCGAGCATGTTCCATTCCAGTTCCAGCCCAGCCACACCACTCTTAGGGTAGGACTCCTGGGCAACATCCAGCGCGTGGAGGTATTTTTCGGCGAAGAGGTGCGGGGCGTAATTGCTCATCTGGCCTCCATACTGCGCAACCCCTCGACTAACCTATTCAGGGCGCCCAAGGTACGCTCGACAGGTGTGGCGTAGGAGAAACGTATCCAATCGCCACCGTAAGGGGAGAAGAACGCCCCAGGTACGACTGCTAACCCGAACTGTTCCGCCAGGTACTGCCCCATTGGCTCGCTGTCCGCCCAGTTCATCACCTTGATCCACCGCTCCGCGTTGATGAAGGCATAGTAGCCCTTTCCCAGGATATAGGTGAAACCGTGTTCATCCAGGAACTTCTTCAAGACCACACGGCTGGCATTGGTCGGGCGAACGATGGATTCGGAAGCCCTGGCATAACCCATGCGGTAGGCAACCATAGCGACCGCCAGGGAGTAAAAACTGGGCATTACCGTGTGCGAAGCGCGCGAGACAATGAACTTCGCCACCTCTTCAGGAGCGATCAGGTGGCAATTGCGGATGTTGGAGGCGCCCAGGCTCTTGGTGATGCCATCCAGGAATATCAAGCGCTTTTGCTCGGCGGGGTCGAACAGGCGATAGAAGGCGTTCAGGTCCATCGGCTGTTCATCGGTGACGTAGTGATACATCCAATCGAATAACACAAAGGCGACACCCTGGCGCAAAGCTGCCCTGGCGAGGGCGGCCTGCCGCTCAACTGAGAGGGTCAATCCGGTGGGATTATCCGGACAGGTGATCACCAGGCCAGCGACTTCACGCCCGCGCTGGCGGGCATACGCCACACAATCCGCAAGGCTCTCTTCGGTGTACGCCCAGCCATCTCCGGGTCGCCCTGGCGCCCACATCACGTTTGCGCCAATGCCATATGGGCCCCAGTTGTAGGATATCCAGGGCACGCGCGAAACCACGATCACGTCGCCTTCACGCCCATAACCCAGCGCCAACATTGCCTGGTAAGCCTTGACCAGCGCGTCCCGTCCGCCAGACGTGCCTACCACGTTGGCAGGGCCGATACCCAGGCTGGCATCCAGGCGCCAATAATCCTCGATGACGCTGCTGCGATAGGCATCGGTGCCATAGGGCATGTCGTAAGCAGAGCCATGTTCGAACTGCAGCCTGGCAGCCTCCTCCAGGATTTCAGCAGGAACCCCGGGGAGGCTGGCGCCGCCATCCCCTTGAGAGGCGTCGTATACCGCCTGCCCAGGCGCCTTTTCGAGATACACCTTTAACGATTTGTTGATCAGGAACATGCGCGAGGGCGGGATAGGCGCCATCCGCGCCAGGTGATTGCTGGCAGGCACCAGGTTCTCTTCAGGGACGGCAAAGGCTGGAGTATCGAACGGTTGTAAAAGTGTCATAACGGCTCCTCGTCAGATGTTGTTGATGATGAAAGCAAACGTCTTATACATAGAACAAACGCCCCTGGTTGTTCGGGGCGTTTGGACTCGTTCCTGGCACATGTGCGTTTACCTGGGCCTGGACGCGCGCTCACACCCCGCTCTGGTTGGATTATTATTAGCATCGGTATAGGTGACCGTGGGAAACATATTGGGCACAACTTTATCACTTAACATTTGCACCGTCAAGAACGAACTGGCGCGAACCCGTGTCACAGGCGCCGGTGGACAATATAACGGGACAATTCTTCGAGCGAATCGCGCTCGGCGCACTCCGGCTGAGTGAACAGTGTGAGCAACGCCCGGTCCACGAAGCTGCTGGCTTCGTTCAAGGCGGTCGAAATGGCGCCGCTGTTGCGGATGTCGTACACCAGGCGCTCGAGCTCGCCCTCGCTCACCCGCTTCCCCTCCAACACTGCTCGCAAGGTTGGATTCTCCGGGTGCGCCTCCAGGTAATAGATCGCTGGCAGGGTTATCAATCCCTGGCGCAAATCGCTTGCAACCGGCTTTCCGACCTTTTCCTGCTCTCCGGTGAAATCCAGGACGTCATCCACGATTTGAAAGGCCATGCCGATGTCATAACCGAAGCATTTCATGGCAGTGATCACCTCGTCCTCGACGGGACTGAGATGCGCAGCGCCTATGCTCGCCATCTCGAACAGGGAAGCGGTCTTGGCGTAGATCCTCTGGTAGTACTCTGAGCGGTTAGCCTGGCTGCGCGCCGAGAAGAGTTGCGTGATCTCACCACTGACTATGGTAACCAGCGTCTTGGCAAATAAATCCATCAGGATGATCGATTCGGTTTCAGCCGCCAACCGCGCCGCCTGGGCAAAGATATAATCGCCGGTGAGCACGGTGGCAGCGGGCGACCACTTCGCGTTCAAGGTGGCGATGCCCCTACGCAGCAGGGCGCCGTCGATGAAATCATCGTGCACCAACGTGGCGGTGTGCAGGAGCTCAATCGCCGCGCCTAATGAAACGAGCTTATCGACCTCGGCGCCAAGCATACGCCCTGCCAGCAAGGCTATCGCGGGACGGACGCGCTTACCTCCCGAGGATAAGAGATGTTCGAGCGCAAGCCCCAGCTCGGGATGGGCTCCCTCGCCATCAACGCGCATCTTGCGTTCAACGAGCTGTATGTGCTCTTGTATGGGTGTGAAAAAGCTGGTTTTTTCCAACGATTTGTTTACCACTGAAACAATACCCTTGCGTTCTGTGATGTGATCTTGGCTACTTCGAGAAGGCTGCTGGCGTGCAAGCGAGCTAGTTCCTCAGCAACGTGACGCACGTATGCTGGTTCGTTTCGTTTTCCCCGGTGCGGCACAGGCGTGAGAAAAGGCGCGTCGGTTTCCACCAGGAGATTTTTAAGCGGAATTTGCGCAACAGCAGTGCGCAATTCGTTGGCATTATTGAAAGTAATCGGACCAGTGATTCCGATCTTAAATCCATTGTCAATAGCTTCACATGCGTATTTTAATTCATCTGAGTACGAATGCAACACTCCTGGGGCATTTGCCAGCGGTTTCTGGGCAAAATCCAATCCTTTGCGCCATTCGGACAATATCGATAGCACATCGCGTGAGGCATTGCGGTTGTGAATGATGACTGGTAAACCCATTTCCTCAGCCAGCTCGAGCTGCTGAGTGAGGGCAGTCCGCTGTACCTGGCGCGGTACACGATCGCGATAGTAATCCAGGCCGGTTTCACCGATAGCCACGACCTTTTCATGCCTGGCGTATTCCCTCAGGCGTGGCAGGCTGTTCATTTCCCATTCAGCACATTCGTTGGGATGGACACCCACCGCAGCATATACCCCCTCATGCGCTTCAGCCAACTCGATCACCTCCCGACAGGAGGCCAGGTCAGTAGCCGGCACGACGATCTTCTCCACACCGCTGAGGCGCGCCCGTTCCAACACCTGCCCCAGGTCGGAGTGAAATGCCTCGAAGTTCAGATGGCAGTGCGTGTCGATCAGCGAAATCAAATTAATTCAATCCTGCCACCCGCAGGCCGTCGGCCAAGATCGCCTGGACGCGATCGGCGTGGGTAGTTTCGGCATAAACCCGAATGATCGGCTCTGTGCCCGAGAAGCGAATCAGCATCCAGCCGCCATCCTCCAGGTTGAATTTATAACCATCCATGGTGTCCAATCCGGTCACCTTAAGGCCGCCAAGAGTCTGGGGGTTGGCTTTCAGGATTTTCTCCTGGCGCGCCTGGCGGTTGCCCTCGAAGCGGGTATCGACGCGATCGTAGTAATGGGCGCCAACTTTGGCGAAGAGCATGTCGATCAACGCAGACGGACGTTTGCCCAGGCTGACCATCATATCCAGAAAGTACAACCCAGCCAGGATACCATCGCGCTCAGGAACGTGGCCGTGGAAGGCGTACCCGCCGGATTCCTCCCCGCCGATCATGGCGTGCGTTTCCAACATCTTGGGCGCCACGTATTTGAAGCCTACGCCGGTTTCGTACACAGGGACATCGTACAGCTTGCCAAGCTTGTTAAGCATCGTGGTGGTGGAAAGTGTTTTGACGATGGGGCCACGCCTCCCCAATACTTCCAGGAAGTAATAGGCCAGGAGGCCAAACACGCGCAACTGATCGATGAAGCGCCCATTTTCATCCCCCACGCCCAGACGGTCGGCGTCCCCGTCGGTGATGATGAGCACATCCGCGCCCTGCTTGCGCACCTGGTCCAGGCCCACATCCACGTTCGGCGGTATCGGCTCCGGGCGCAGCATCTCTGGAAACAGCGGGTTGCGCTCACTGTGGATTTCGTGTACCTGGGTCTTTCCCCCCGCAAGAAGGCGCGAGAGCCACCCGGCCCCATTGCCCCACATCGGCTCGACGACGACCTGTAAGCCAGCGGCTTTGATTTTTTCCACGTCCACCAGGTCGTGGAGCTGGGCGGCATACGCCGGAGCTGCATCGAAGGTTTCGATCAGGCCGCGCTCCCTGGCAGCCTCGGTTGGCAGGCGTTTGATTTCCCCTCCGTCGCCGGGAATGCGCGCCTCGATCTCCCGCAAACCATCCGGAGGTATGGCGCCCCCATACTCGTTGCGCACTTTGAACCCGTTGTCCGTTGAGGGGTTGTGCGAGGCGGTGATATTTACGCCAGCAATAGCTCCTTTGGCAATAATGGAGAATGAGATTGCCGGGGTAGGGGTGGCTTTATCGACCAAGTGAACCTTGAAACCGTTGCCAGCCAGAACCTCAGCCACCGCTGCTGCAAAAAACTCGGACTGAAATCGCCGGTCATATCCCACCACCACAGGCTCGCCAGCGTACCCCAACCCGCTGAGATATTGGGCAAATCCTTGCGCACAGCGGCGCACATTCTCGAAGGTATAGTCCTCGGCGATCCTCCCGCGCCAACCATCCGTTCCGAAGCGAATAACACTCGACATGAAGCCTCCCAAGGACGAAAATAAAACCAATAGGACTTACGCAGTTGGGGGGAGGAGGGGGTGTTTGGGCGGGCTTCGCCCGCCCAAACACCCCTGCTTTCACGCTCAACTGCGTAACTTCTAACCAATCTATTATATCAAGGCGGGGGAAGCCGAGAGAAGGGCAGATTGTCCCGGTTATCGGCGATAAAGCGCAGGATTCAAGTTGGGTTATAATCACGCACATGATGAAAGACCACCATGTTTATCTTGATTATGCCGCTTCCACGCCGGTCGATTCGCGCGTCGTGGAGTCAATGCTACCCTATTTTTCTCAAATCTACGGCAACTCTTCCTCCGCACACCACCATGGCCGCCAGGCGGAGGCAGCGCTGGAGCGAGCTCGAGAGAGAGTCGCCGGGGCGCTCAACTGTATGCCCGAGGAGATAGTGTTCACCTCCTGCGGCTCGGAGAGCGATAACCTCGCCCTGCGCGGCGCTGCGTTGGCAGCCCACCAGCAGCGCAATGCCAAACGCATCCTGATCACACCCGTCGAGCACCACGCCGTCAGCCATACCGCTGCCCAATTGCAGGAACTGCTTGGTTTCGAAGTCGAGTTCATGCCGGTGGACGCGCACGGCATGCTTCAGGTCGAGCAGGCTGCCCGGATGCTCAACCTAGATACTGCCTTAGTTTCAGCAATCTACGCCAACAACGAAATCGGCACCATCAATCCCATCGCGGAGCTCGGTCGCCTGTGCCGGGAGCGCGGCATCCCGTTTCACAGCGACGCCGTCCAGGCCGGCGCTTACTTGCCCTTGGACGTGCAGAAATTAAACGTTGACCTGATGTCCCTCGGCGCGCACAAATTCTACGGGCCGAAGGGCGTGGGCGTACTCTACATCCGCCGCGGCACCTCCCTCCTACCTCACCTGACCGGCGGCAGCCAGGAGATGGGGCTGCGCGCAGGCACGCACAATATCCCCTACATCGTTGGCCTGGCCGAGGCGCTTACCCTGGCTCAATCCGAACGCGAGGCGCGCGGTCAGACCCTGCGTGCCCTACGAGACGAGCTCATCCATCAGGTCCTGACCCATATCCCCGATGCCTCGCTCACCGGTCACCCGCAGGAGCGCCTGCCCAACCACGCCAGCTTCGTCTTCGCCGGAGTGGACGGCAACAAGTTATTGATAGCGCTGGATATAGAGGGCTTCTCCTGTTCCTCGGGTTCCGCCTGCAAGACAGGCGATCCAAAGCCATCGGGTGTCTTGCTCGCCCTTGGGCTGCCACCTGCCGTCGCGCTGGGGTCGCTGCGCATTACATTGGGCAGCAACACCACTGCCGCTGACCTCGAACGTCTGATTCCTGTCCTGGTCGGCACAGTGGAACGCCTCCGGCAGCTAGAGAACGCCTCCCCGGTGGCTTAACTCCCTGGCGCGAGTGGATCAGGGTCCTTTTCCACTAAAATGAACGCATCGAAACGCGTGGTGGTCGCGATGAGTGGCGGTGTAGATAGCTCCGTCGCGGCGATATTGCTCAAGGAAGCGGGGTTCGAAGTCATAGGGATGATGCTGCGCTTATGGAGCGAGGGGGGGAAGAACGCGGCCAACCGCTGCTGCGCACCGGACGCCATGGTGAAAGCCAGGCGGGTCGCGGCAATGCTGGACATCCCTTTCTATGTGATTGACGCCCAGGAAGCCTTCTACCAAACAGTCGTGAGCGCATTCATCGATGGCTACACCCGCGGGATAACGCCCAACCCGTGCCTCACCTGCAACCGGCAAATCCGCTGGGGCGTTCTCCTGGAGCACGCCAGAGCGTTTTCGGCTGACTACTTCGCCACCGGCCATTACGCCAGGAAGATGACCGGCGAGGAGGGCGACCACCAGCTCTGGCGAGCCAGGGACGAGCACAAGGACCAATCCTACGTGCTGCACGTTCTCAATCAGGCTGATCTTGCCCAAAGCCTCTTCCCGCTGGGTGATTTGACCAAAAGCGAGGTGCGCCAGATTGCTGCTGAGCACAAGTTGCCCGTCGCCGACCGCAAGGATAGCCAGGACTTGTGTTTTTTGGCTGGGAAGGATTACCGGGATTTCCTGCGGCGCAACGCCCCAGCGACCGTCCGACCAGGTCCGATCCTGGATCAGGACGGTGAAGTTCTCGGCCAGCATGATGGGTTGGCTTTCTATACCATCGGGCAGCGAAAGGGGCTCGGTCTTTCCACCCCCGAGCCGCGCTACGTGCTGGCCAAGGACAGCACGCAGAATGCGCTCCTCGTCGGCGCCAAGGAACAGCAGGGCGCCACGCGGTTGGAAGCCGAACACGCCAACTGGATTGCAGGGAAGTTTCCTGAGGGGGACTTCCAGGCTTGGGTCAAAATTCGTTATAAAGCTGCGCCCGCCAGGTGTACAATCACCCCATTGGATGAAGCGCGCTTCCAGGCGTGTTTCCAACACCCGCTCATCGACATCACGCCCGGCCAGGCAGCAGTGGTTTACCGGGGTGAACAGTGCCTGGGAGGCGGAATCATCACCTCCAGCCAGTCATAATGGGCTTGGCGACGCTCACACGAGCAAAATCGAACCTTGACCCAGGAGTCATCCATGACGCTACCCGCGCTGTTTTTAGGTATCTTGCTTTCCACCTTGTACGGTTGCCTGTTCCACCTCTGGCGGGGCGGTAAGGCAGGTCGCTTGATTCTCTACCTGATCTTAGGCTGGCTTGGATTCTGGAGCGGTCACATCTTAGGCGTGCGCTACGGCTGGGAATTCGGCCGCATCGGCCCCCTTTATGTCGGTAGCGCAACGGCGTTCAGTATCTTCTTCCTCTTCGCCGGCTATTGGCTCAGCTTGGTGGAAGTGAATCGAAACTAGCCCTAAACATCTCACGCAATGGTGACCTTTACATGATACCCATCGAATCCCTCCTTTTCGCACGCCTGTTTGTCAGACCCCAACTCGCTGGCGAGCGCCTGTATTTCATCAGCAACCTGAGTGGGCGCATGAGCTTGTACGCCATGGATACCGCCGGTACCGTCCCCGAACCCTTGCTGCCACCGGATATTGCCATGCAAAACCCGCATCTGTTGGAAGGCTATCCCTATTACGTCTTTCCGTCAATCGACACGATACTGGTCATGCTGGATAAAGATGGGGACGAAAATTACCAGCCCATGCGCATCCCTCTTTTTGGGGGTTACCCCGAGCCCGTCTTTCCTGAGTTAGGCGAGGAACACCGGTTATACCTCGGCCATTGCGACCGCAGCAAGAACATCGCCTATCTGATGGCCGAATCGCGCCTGACGCAAAAATACGTCACTTACCAGGCGCACCTGTCCGAGAAACGGCTGGTCAGGCTTGGTGAAAGCGAATGGACGCTGGGGCCTGCTGCGGCTAACCATGATCACACCCGGGTGCTCTTGCTCGAATCCTACACTACGGGAGATCATGTGCTCTACTTATGGGAGAAGCAGGCGAGTGAAATGCGCTTGCTCTACGGTAAGCCGCTCGAGGCGCGCCGAGGCGAACCGCCCGTATTGACCGGCTTTTTCTCCCCACATTTCACTAAGGAGGGCGAGAAAGCCGTGCTTGGCACTGCCCTTTTCGAAAATAGTTACGGGCTAGCAGTGATCGACTTGAAAAAACCAGAAGGTATCCAACCCATCAAAATCTCTGGGTTAGTGCACACCGGCGCCGGCGAGTTATGCAGGTTAACCCATACAGTCAATGATCGCTACCTGTTGGAGTACAACATCGACGGTAGTTCCTGGCTATACGAGGGGCAGTTCGACTCCAAACAGCTCTCTTTCACCGTTCAATCCGTCTTGTGCGGCCAGCCGCCACTCGCCGATGGCGTTCTGGAATCCTTTTTCTATGACATCGAACGAGATCGCCTCAGCCTGGCCTTCTCGACGGCCACCTCGCCCACACAGATCTACACCCTGGAAGGCGGCCGATACCAAACCCTACGCCAGTACACTCACGAGAAGCTCCTGGGACTCCCTGCGGATTGGCTCTCGCCGGGAGAAGACGCCTCGTTCGTCTCCTTCGATGGGCGGCGCATCTCCGCCCGCTTGTACCTGCCATCTAAGCAACTGGGCTACTCTGGCGCCCGGCCTGTGGTTTACTACGTCCACGGAGGACCGCAAGGGCAAGAACGCCCAGATTTCGCCTGGTTTTCGATGCCGCTCATCCAGTTTCTAGCCCTGAACGGCTTCGCGATCTTCGTCCCCAACGTGCGCGGCAGCACAGGGTATGGCCTCGATTATGTGAAACAGGTGGATCGCGATTGGGGCGGGCAGGACCGGCTGGATCACGTGTACGCCATGCAACATGTGCTCTCCAAAGATAAGCGTCTGGACATCAGCCGGGCAGGCGTCGTCGGACGCTCGTATGGTGGGTACATGAGCCTGACCCTGGCTGGCCGGCACCCCGACCTTTGGAAGGCAGCCGTGGATATGTTCGGCCCCTACGACCTGCTGACCTTTTCGGATCGCATTCCCGAGAGTTGGAAACCATATTTCGCTCAGGCCCTCGGTAACCCGGCCGACGAGGCGGATCGTGCCTTCCTGGTCGAGCGCTCGCCGCGCAACTACCTACACCAGATGAGCTGCCCGATGCTGGTGATTCAGGGCAAGAACGACCCGCGCGTTGTCCTTGCCGAATCCAACGACCTGGTGGAGGCGCTGCGCGCCGCTGGCAAGGAAGTTGAGTTCCTGGTGTTTCAGAACGAGGGCCACGATGTCCTGAAATTCGAGAATCGGGTAACCTGCTACAATGCTATCACCGGCTTCTTCAAGAAACATCTCGCCCCATGACTGAGATCACGATGAGCGCCGAACTTTCCTCCACCTGCCCGCAATACGGCGACCTGGTCCAGTTGGTCAGCCCGACCAATAAGAGACACATCTTCCGCCTCACGCCCGGCGCCCAACTACAAACCCACCGGGGTGTGATTCAACACGACGACCTGACCTCCTGCGCCTGGGGAAGCGAAGTGCTCAGTCACCAGGGATCTTCGTATTTTCTGCTGCAACCGGCTCTAATCGACCTGCTTCTGGAAACCAAGCGCAGCACGCAAATCATGTACCCGAAGGACATCGGCTACATCTTGATAAAACTGAATGTCGCTCCTGGGCAGCACATCCTGGAAGCCGGCACAGGCTCCGGCGCCTTCACAACCGCGCTGGCCTGGAGCGTGGGTGCGCAGGGGAGAATCACATCTTATGAAGTGCGTGCAGAGATGCAAAACCTGGCGCGGAAAAACCTCGCCCGGGTGGAGCTGGAGGACCGTGTCACCTTCAAGATCAAAGACATCGCCACAGGCTTCGATGAAACCCACGCCGATGCAGTGTTCCTGGACCTGCCCAACCCGCACGATTACCTGCGCCAGACGCGCGCCGCCCTGAAGCCAGGGGGATACTTCGGCTGCATCCTGCCCACGACCAACCAGGTCACCATCCTGCTCGACGGCTTATACAAAGAAAGTTACGCTTTCGTTGAAGTGTGCGAGATCATGCTGCGCTTTTACAAGCCGGTGAGCGAGCGGCTACGCCCCACCGACCGCATGGTGGCTCACACAGGTTACCTCATCTTTGCCCGCCCCGTAAACCTGCTACACCCGCCCGGCGCTCCGAGCGACAGTACACCGCCGGTCGAGGCTGAGGAAAGGGATGAGGGCTCACCTGGGTGAGACGAGTAGCAAGCCCTGCGCCATGGAAAACCTCAGTCCCACCCAGATCGCCCAGCGCCTGGTCTCTCCGCGCCGTGCAGGGCTTACCCCTGGCATTGAGGATTTCTCCCCCTTAGCGGATTTATTCGCAGGACCGCCGCGCCCGGCAGCAGTGCTGATCCCGATGACCCGTGTGGATGACCAGTGGCATTTACTATTCATCCGGCGCACGGCGACGATGATCGAACACAGCGGTCAGGTAGCTTTCCCGGGGGGACGCCTGGACCACAAAGACAAGGATGCCACCGCCGGGGCGTTGCGCGAAGCGCATGAAGAAGTAGGGCTGGCGCCTACCGACGTCACTGTGTTGGGCAACTTGCCCCCCATCCTCACCATTTCCAATTTCCTGATCACACCGGTAGTGGGTAGCTTCCCCTGGCCCTATACCTTCCGCCTGGCCGAGGTGGAGGTCAGCCGGATTTTCACCATCCCCTTGAGTTGGTTGGCTGACCCGGCCAATCACAAGATCATCCCTCGCCAGTTGCCCGACGGGCTGGGACAGGTCTCCACGGTCTATTTCGAGCCCTATGACGGGGAATTATTGTGGGGAGTGACGGCCAAAATCACCCTCATCCTGATGCATGCCATCCTCTAAACAAACATCCCGTGGGAGGTAAGATCTCACGGGATGTAATATCAACAGCGGCGAGAAGGTTATTCCTCGGCGGCCTCCTCTTCTTTCTTGCCCTTCTCGATGACTTCCGGCTCTTCGCCAGCCACAACCTCGACGGCTGGAGCAACTTCTTCCTCAGCCGCGGGGGCGGTAACAATCGCCACCACTTCGTCCATGGCGGTCAACACCTGGATCTTGTCCGAGACGGGGATGTCGCGCACATGGAGAGCATCGCCGATCTGCTTCAAGACGCTGACGTCGATCACCAATCGCTCGGGCAGAT
>JAQUAE010000318.1 GCA_028687395.1 Anaerolineales bacterium
AAGGCGAAGCGCGTGGCGACTGGACGCTGCAGGTCGCGGGTCATCCCGCCGGCGATAGTGGCGCCCGAACGTGAGACCCCAGGCAGGAGGGATAGAACCTGGAAGAAGCCGATCCACAAGGCATCCTTCCAGGTCAACTGGTCGATGCGCCGCTGGCGCTTGCCGTTGCGCTCCGCCAGCACCAGGAGTAGAGCAGTGCAAATAAGGAAGAAGCCGATCGCTGCCGGGTTGGAGAAGAAGCCCTCGATAGCGTCCTTGAAAGCCAGTCCGACCACGCCGGCGGGGATAGTCGCCAGGAGGATATACCAGCCCAGGAGGGAGTCGGTTTCGGCGAAGGGTTGCCTCTTGCGGATGCCGGCGACGAAGCTGGTGACGATCGCTGACAGGTCTTTGCGGAAGTAAATAAAGACACCCACCAGCGAAGCGACCTGAATCAGGATGTAGAAGGCGAAGATATCCTGGCTGGGCAAATGCCATCCGAGCAGTTCAGGGATCAGGGCCAGGTGGGCAGAGCTGGAGATGGGGAGAAATTCGGTGACGCCTTGAATGATTCCCAGAAGGATGGATTGGAGATAGGTCATGCCAGGGTATATGCCTCAATGAAGGGGTGCAAGCGGTTCTCCAAGATAGCCTGGCGAAGCGCTTTGGTGACGTGAATCAAGGTGTGCAGGTTGTGAATGGAGAGCAAGGTAGCGGACAGCATCTCCCGCGCCAGGATCAGGTGGCGCAAGTAAGCGCGCGAAAAGTGGGTGCAGGTGTAGCAGGTGCAAGCCTCGTCGATGGGAGCAGGGTCGCTGGCGAAGTTGGCGTTCACCAGGTTGAGCCGCTGGCTTGGGGTAATGGCGGCGTTGTGGCGCGCCAGCCGCGTGGGAAGCACGCAGTCGAAGACATCCACGCCGCGCAGCACGCTGTTGAGGATGTCTTCAGGCGTGCCCACCCCCATCAGGTAGCGGGGTTTATCCTGCGGCAGGGCCTGGTCGACCAGCTCCAGCACGGCATGCATCTCGGCTTTGGTCTCTCCCACCGAGAGGCCGCCAATGGCGTGACCGGGAAAGTCCAGCGCGGCGATGCATTCGGCGGAGGCCTGGCGCAAATCGCTGAAGACGCCACCTTGCACGATGCCGAAGAGGGCCTGGTCGGAGCGCGTCTTGGCCTGCAGACAGCGTTCGGCCCAGGTGTGGGTCCGCTGCACGGCTGCCTCGTTGTACGCCCGGTCGTAAGGTGGGGCGCACTCGTCTAAGGCCATGATGATGTCAGCGCCCAGCGCTTCCTGAATGGCGATGGATTTCTCGGGAGTCAGGCGGTGGGTGGAACCATCGATGTGGCTCTTGAAAGTAGCGCCATCCGCGTCGATCTGGCGTGAGGCGGCCAGGGAAAATACCTGGAACCCGCCCGAGTCGGTCAGGATGGGGTGCGGCCAGTTCATGAAGCGGTGCAGGCCTCCCATTTCGGCGATCAGGTTCTCGCCGGGGCGCAAGTACAGGTGGTAGGTGTTGGCCAGCACCAGGCTGGCGCCCAACTCTTCCAACTGCGCGGGGGTGACGGCTTTGACCGTCGCCTGGGTGCCCACCGGGGCGAAGAGGGGAGTCTCCAGCGTGCCGTGTGGGGTGTGGAGCAAGCCAGCCCGGGCGCGGCCCTCCTGCGCCAGCAGGGTGAACTCGAAGGGTTTGGCCGTATTCACAAAGGGGGATTATAACAGCCTTGGATGGAAACGGCGCAGCGCGGCGCGCCGATGTGATGCTTCGGTTAGGGATGATATAATTTACCCGCCTAAACTATCAGGGACAATGAATTAATAAAGGAGAAAGCTGTATGCAACAAATGAATCTGCCAGGTCCGAAGGCTCGGGCTCTCATCAAGCGGGATCACGCAGTCATATCCCCATCCTACCCGCGGGGTTATCCATTCGTCATGGACCACGGTAAAGGCACCGAAGTGTGGGATGTCGATGGGAATCGGTTTCTGGATTTTCACGCTGGCATTGCAGTCGTATCCACCGGGCACAGCCATCCGGCAGTCGTAGAAGCGATCAAGCAGCAGACGGAAAAGTTCATCCACATCTCTGCAGATTTCTACCACTCCACGTGGGTGGAGTTGGGCGAGAAATTGAACGAGATCGCCCCCTTCCTTGATAACGCCGTGACCTTCATGACCAACTCCGGGACGGAGAGCGTGGAGGCGGCCATCAAGCTGGCGCGGCACTACACTGGGCGCACGCAGTTCATTGGCTTCCTGGGCGGCTTTCACGGCCGAACCGTGGGGGCGGTCAGCTTCACCGCCAGCAAGCCGATCTATCACCGCGATTTCTACCCATTGATGAGCGGGGTGACCCATGTGCCGTTCCCGGATCCCTATCGCCCCATACTGGCTACCGAGCCGGGCGAGACGTACGGGGAAGCCATCGTGCGCTACATCGAGGAGCAAATACTGGGACACGTATTGCCGCCGGATAATGTGGCTGGCATACTGGTGGAACCTATCCAGGGCGAGGGCGGCTACGTCATCCCCGCGCCGGGTTTCTTCCCGGCTTTGCGCAAGTTGTGCGATCGCCACGGTATCCTGTTGATCGTGGACGAGGTGCAATCCGGCATGGGGCGCACCGGCAAGTGGTGGGCCATCGAGAACTTCGATGTCGAGCCCGACATCGTGTGCGCCGCCAAGGGCATTGCTTCGGGGATGCCGTTGGGCGCCACCATCGCCCGTGAGCACATCATGACCTGGCCGAAAGGCGCCCACGGCAACACCTACGGCGGCAATCCGCTGGCCTGCGCTGCGGCTCTGGCGACCATCGACCTGATCGATAAAGAGTACTTGCAAAACGCCGCCGAAGTGGGCGAGTACACACTGGACGCACTGCACGAAATCATGGTGCGCCACCCCTCCATCGGAGACGTGCGCGGCAAAGGCCTGATGATCGGCGTTGAGTTCGTCAAAGACCGCCAAACCAAGGAACCCGCCGAGGCGCTGCGCGATAACATCGTCGATATCGCCTTCCGCAACGGGCTGTTGTTGCTGGGCTGCGGCAAGAGCACCATTCGCATCGCCCCGCCGCTCAGCGTCTCGCGCCGGGAAGTGGACGAGGCGATGCAGATGCTGGAAGATGCCATCACGGTAGCCGAGAAGGAGCAGTTGAACGTTGCTGCCTGATTTTCGCGTGCGCCAGCGGGATTACCTGCTGGAGATCTCCCGGGCGATCACC
>JAQUAE010000319.1 GCA_028687395.1 Anaerolineales bacterium
CCCTTCAACCAGCATCGTTTGTGGTGGGCGTTACAAATTTCTCCTATCCCGTTACGCAACCTGGCTTAAAGATGACAGGATTGACCGGAGCGTTTTTTGTGGTATATTTCCCCCTAATCGACACTCACGGAAGGACTCGGTGCAATTCCTATCAATGAATGTCCATGAGCGAACTGCAGCGAGTTCATTTTATATCGGGCTATGGGTTCTTATTGGCTGAACGAGCGAATGATTATCCGGAACTGGCAGGGATGCGCCATAACGCTTGAGGATTTTAGCGGAACGCGCGTGCCTGCTTTTCGTTTTATCAACCTGCGTGCGCGTGGTAGCCAGCCAGAAAGGAGGTGCGGAGAAAAATAGGATTTGAACCCAGGCTTAACCCAATCGAAGCCCTCTGTAAGCTGGGGGGCGTAACCCTAAATCAGTTTCTGTGTCAGGAGGAGAATCTATGTCTACTCGTTCTAAGTTCCTGGCAGTGCTGAGCGTGCTGATCATCTCGGCATTCGTGCTCAGCGCCTGCCAACCCCAGACGGTGGAAGTCATCAAGACCGTCGAGGTAGAGAAGGAAGTCGTGGTGACCGAGCAGGTCATCCAGACCGAGGTCGTCGAAGTCGAGAAGGAAGCCTTCACTACCCCGCACCCCATTCTGAGCGACCTGAAGGTGCGCCAGGCCATGGCTTACTGCACCAACAAACTCGAGCTGGTTCAATCGGTTTACCCCTTGATCAGCCCGGAGGAGCAGGAATCCCTGGTCATGCACACCTTCATCCCGCGCAGCTCGTGGGCTTACGCCGGCGATGAGAACGTAACCATCTACGAGTTCGACCCTGAGAAGGGTAAGGCTCTGCTCGAGGAAGCCGGCTGGACTCTGGCAGAAGGCGCCGATTTCCGCACCAACGAAGCTGGCGAGGCGCTCAGCCTGAAGTTCGCCACCACTAGCGCTGCTTTCCGCCAGACCTGGGCTGCAGTGTTCGAAGCGCAGATGGCTGCCTGCGGCGTCCAGATCGTCCGCCTGCACGCCCCTGCCTCCTGGTGGTTCGGCGATACCACCGGCCTGGCGCGCCGCGATTTCGAGCTGGGCGCCTTCGCCTGGGTTGGCCAGGCTGACCCCGGCGGCCGCACCCTGTGGGCTTGCGACCAGATTCCGCTCCCCTCCAACGGCTGGGAAGGTCAGAACTACATGGGCTGGTGCAATGAGAAGGCCGACACCGGCATCAAGAACGCGGTCAACACCCTGGTCAAGGAAGAGCGCATCAAATGGTACACCGACGTGCAGCAAGCTTACACCGAGGATGTCCCTGCCATTCCGCTGCTCAACCGCACCGAGACCTTCTCCGTGCGCGCCGGCTTCGGCGGATTTGCACCCACCCCCGGCGAGGAGTACTACGTCTATAACGCCGGCCAGTGGACCATCGAGGGCAGCGACACCATCGTCCTGGCCTTCACCCAGGAACCGGCCTCGCTCTTCGGCCTGGTCGAAGACGCCTTCGTGTCCCACGTCGCCTTGATGCTCCTGGGTGCCGATGGCCGAACCTACACCTCCTTGAACTACGATTACCAACCCTTAATCCTCAAGGAACTGCCCACCATTGAGAACGGCAAGGCCGTCAACGCCGACGTGGAAGTCAAAGCCGGCGACACCGTCCTCGACGCGGATGGCAACATGGTCACCCTGGAAGCGGGCATGCAGGTCGCCAACTCCGCGGGCGAGGTCGTGGAATTCACCGGCGACCCGGTCACCATGAAGCAGCTCACGGTCAACTTCGAGTTCCGCGATGACCTGAAGTGGCCGGATGGCGAGCCCATCAAGCAGGAAGACATCGAGCTGGGCTGGAAGGTCAAATGCGATAAAGAATCCGGCGCCACCACCTTTACCTACTGCGACCAGACGGCCGCCTCCAAGATCGAAGGGCTGGTCTTCACCCGCACCGGCATCCCCGGCGAGCAGGATCCCACCTACAGCGCGCTGGCCGACTTCTATATCTACCCGGCGCACCGCGTGCTGGCGGATGGCCGCACCCTGGGCGAGGCTGCTCCAAAGGAGTTCGCCACCCTGCCCGAGATCGCTGAGATGCCGTGGGGCTTCGGCCCGTACATGATCACGGAATGGGTCAAGGGCGAGAAGCTCGTCCTCGCCGCGCATCCCTACTGGTACGGCGGCACGGCGGCCACCCCCAACTTCGTGATCGCCATCGTTACTCCTGAAAACGCCGAAGCGCAGTTGCTCGGCGGGCAGGTGGACATGCTTGGCTCCGAGACCCTGGCGGGCCTGACCGAGACCTTGGTCGCTGCTGAGACTGATGGCAAAGTCACCAACTACGTGATCCCCGGCGCCACCTGGGAGCACATCGACTTTAATATGTTCTTGCCGTAAATTCTCGGACCGGTAAGCTTTGTTGGACAGGTGTGGTCTAACCACACCTGTCCACATACTGGGGGGGTGAGATCGGTTTTTAATGAGCGAGAAGAGACTATGACCGGCTATTTGATCAGACGCTTGTTCCAGATGGTGATCGTGGTGTTCGTCTCGGCGGTTGCCACGTACGCCTTGCTGAACTTTGCTCCCGGCGGGCCGCTGTCCGGCTTGCGCCAGATGACGCAAAGCACCAAGTTCCGCATCACCGAGGAGGACATCGCCCGCATCCGGGCATATTACGAACTGGATTTAAAGCTGCCCGTGCGCTTTTCGCGCTGGCTGATCGGCCACCCGCGCGGCCGCATCGTCATCGGCGGGACGGAACTATTCGCCAATACGCCTGTCGGCTGTCGCAAGTCTATCGAGGCGGTGGTCAGGCTCTCCAACGGCGACGAGGAGACGCGCACCATCGGTTGCTCGGAATACGTGTACTTGCGTGACCTGGAGAATCGGCGTTCGAGCAAGGGCATCCTGATGGGCGATTTTGGCCTCTCCTGGCGGCTGCTGCGCGACCGCCCGGTGAGCGACCTGATACTCAGCCGTTTGCCCAAGACCCTGCAATTGATGGGCATCTCCATTTTGATCTCCTTTCTTTTTGGCGTTCCTTTGGGAATTTATTCCGCCATCAAGCAATATTCCCGTTTCGATTATTTCGTCACTACCCTGGCGTTCTTCGGCTCCTCCATGCCGACCTTTTTCTTCGGCCTGCTGCTCATCCTGCTGTTTTCGATCCTCCCCAAGGGCGCAGGGTTGCCCTACCTGCCGCCGGGTTCCTCGGAGG
>JAQUAE010000017.1 GCA_028687395.1 Anaerolineales bacterium
CACGCTGCCCTTAGAGATACGGACAATCAATTCCAGCCACCTTACCGGTTTGGGAAATTTCATATTAAGCCGTTCATTTTCCACTCTTTTGTATGGCTTCTGGCCATCGGAGAAATTAGCGGTTTCGCAATACTGTTCATCGGCGCATTACGAACATTATTTGCGCGCCCTTAAACCGACAAATGTCAAGGAAATTTCATCGCCCCGGTTGTAAGATGAACTCAGAAAATGAGTAAGTGCAGGAGCGATGAAGAATTCCTCGTCCCGGCTGAAGCCGTAAACAACGCCAGCGAAGGCAGCCTGTTCCTGTCCGATTCGCTGCGCACACTGGCGCTGCGCCTGATCTATCAAGAGGTCGATTTTCCACTCGCTCCGCCAGAGTGGCGGCCTCCCTTTCCGTATAGACCGGGTACGTTCGTTGGTTGATCGAAAAGGAGTGATTAAAAATGAGCTGGTCTATCAAACTCTTCAAAATCAAGGGCATCGACGTTAAGGTTCACCTGACCTTTTTCCTGATCCTGATCTGGGCTGCTTACCGCTGGAGCGGCAGCACCGGCGCCGGGCTGCAAGGCGCTCTATTTGGGGTCGTCGCCACGCTGCTGCTCTTTGCCGCTGTCACCCTGCACGAGCTGGGGCACAGCTTCCAGGCGCTCAAGTATGGCGTGCACGTCAAGGACATCACTCTCATGCCGTTGGGCGGCCTGGCTCAAATGGAAGAAATGCCGAAAAAGCCGCTCCAGGAGCTGCGCATCGCCATCGCCGGCCCACTGGTCAACTTCGCCATCGCCGCGCTCCTGGTGGGGCTGGGCGCTTTGCTGCAAACCCAGTCCGTAGTCTCGCTGGGCGAACTCACCCAATCACTGGGAAAGGCCAGTTGGACGGGTATGCTGGCCTATCTGACCATGGCCAACCTGGCCCTGGGCTTGTTCAACCTGGTCCCGGCTTTTCCGATGGACGGTGGACGCGTCCTGCGGGCTCTATTGGCCATGCGCCTCGACTACACCAAGGCGACAAGGATTGCTGCCCTGGTTGGCCAGGGCCTGGCCATGCTGATCGGTCTATGGGGCTTCATGAACGGCAGCTATACCCTGGTGTTGATCGCCATCTTCGTTTGGATGGGAGCGGGCCAGGAGAGTAAGGACGTACAAGTCAAGGACGTGTTAGGTGAGATCAGGGTTGGGCAAGCCATGACTCGTTCTCCTCATACCCTGAATGTGAACGACAGTTTGTCGAAAGCTGTGGAACTGACCCTATCCACGTCACAATCGGCCTTTCCCGTGCTGGAATGGGGCACGAATAAAGTCGTTGGCATGTTGTGCGAGCCGGGGCTGATAAAAGGATTGCAAGGCGGCCGGGCGGCTTCGCCCGTACGGGAATTCATGAAAACCACTTTCCAAACAGTGACCACAGATGAGCCCCTTTCCCAGGCGCTGCAGCGCATGGCGACAGGAAAAGTGCATGCTTTGCCTGTGCTCGACAGACAGGGACAGTTGGTCGGATTGCTGACGGCTGACGACGTCAACGAAGCGTACCGGTTGCTTTCAGCCAGTCCAGACCTGGCGTACTCGGCTTAATGCCAACAGTAGTGTGCGAAGACAGATAATGAATGTAGAAGTTACGCAGTTGAGCGTGAAAGTGGTGGTGCAAAAATGGACGAAAAACTGAATGACAAGAAAATTAAATTTTCCATCGGCTACGTGATCGTTGCCATCCTGATCATGACCTTGATCCAGCGCTTCATCATGGCGCCGATCTTATCGAAGCAGACTGAAATCCCCTATAGTGAATTCAAGGCAGCGCTCACGGCGGGGGAGGTCAAAAGCGTCACCGTCTCAGAGGACAGTATCACCGGGGTGATGAAGCAGGAAGACAAGGCTTTCTATACCGTTCGTGTGGAAGATCCAGACCTGACCGAGGAGCTGGAAGCGCAAGGCGTCGAGATCAGCGGAGAGATTTCCCAGGATGGGGGCGTGTCGGCGTTGCTGGGTTGGATCCTGCCGCTGGCCGTCATGGGAGCGTTCTGGTACTACATGCTGAAACGGATGAAAGGCGGGACCGGCCTGGGCGGAGGCCTTTTCTCGTTTGGCAAGTCGAAAGCCCGCACCATCCAGGGCGAGCAGACCGGCGTGACCTTCAAAGACGTCGGCGGGGTGGGCCAGGCGGCTGTCGAATTACAGGAAGTCATCGAATTCCTCAAGAACCCGGCCCATTTCCAGCGCCTGGGGGGCAAAATGCCCAAGGGCATCCTGTTAGTAGGGCCTCCCGGAACAGGCAAAACTTTGTTGGCACGCGCGACTGCCGGCGAGGCCGGCGTGCCCTTCTACTCCATCAGCGGCTCGGAGTTCATCGAGATGTTCGTCGGGGTGGGCGCTTCACGCGTGCGCGACCTCTTCGAGCAGGCCAAGAAGACCGCCCCCGACATCGTCTTCATCGACGAGATCGATGCCATCGGCGGAAAGCGGGCCGGGGCGGGCGCCTTCGGCGGAGCGCACGAAGAGCGCGAGCAGACCCTCAACCAGCTCCTGGCGGAGATGGACGGTTTCGAGTCGTCGCGCGGCGTGATCATCATGGCCGCCACCAACCGGCCCGAGGTGCTCGACCCGGCCCTGTTGCGCCCAGGCCGCTTCGACCGGCAAATCGCCATTGACCTGCCCGACCTGGCCGGCCGCGAGGAGATCCTGCGCATTCACACCCGCGGTGTGACCCTGGCAGAGAACGTGGACGTGGCAACTGTCGCCCGCATCACCTCCGGGTTTTCCGGGGCTGACCTGGCCAACATCGTCAACGAGGCCGCGCTTTTGGCGGCGCGGCGCAACAAAGAAGCGGTCGAGATGAGCGACTTCGACGAAGCTATCGAACGTGTGGTAGCTGGCTCGGAGCAGCGCACCCGGGCGATGAACGAACACGAAAAAAAGGCTGTCGCCGTCCACGAAGCCGGCCACGCCCTGGTGGCCAGCCTGTTGCCCGGCACAGACCCGGTGCACAAGGTGACTATCGTGCCGCGTGGTCGCGCTCTTGGGTACACCTGGCAGCGGCCCGCCGAGGAACGCTACCTGCTATGCGAAGGCGAGCTCGAATCCCGCCTGGCGGTGATGGTCGGAGGCAGAGTAGCCGAGGCGCTGACCTTTAACGAGGTCTCCACTGGCGCTGTCGATGACCTGGCACGCGCCACCGACCTGGCGCGGCGGATGGTCACCGAGTTTGGCATGAGCCCGGCGCTCGGACCGGTGCGCCTGGCGGGCGAGCCCCAGGCGGCTTACCTGGGCATGCAGATGGGGTTGGACGCCCGCGTCAGCCCGCAGACGGCTGCCAGCGTGGATGCCGAGACCAAGCGGATCGTCGAAGAGGCAGTAGAGCAGGCCTGGGGACTGTTAGCGTCTCATCGAGAGGCACTCGACGAGCTGGCCAGGCGCTTGTTTGAACAGGAAACTGTCACTGGAGAAGAAGTGGTCGCCATCATGGCCCAGTCTTCTCCTGCGGTTGAAAGGAGTTTCGCATGAAGAAGCAAATTGGATTAGGGCTGAAGGTGCAATGCCTGGATGGGCAGGGTGGCAAGGTCAGTAAAATCATCACCGATCCAGAGAGTCACCAGCCCACGTATCTGGTGGTGAAACGCGGTCGATTGCATATTCGAGAGATCCTGGTGCCCGTCTCTCTGGTTGCTGAGGTGACAGAAGAAGCGGTCTTTCTCAACATGACCCGAGAGACGTTGGTAGGATTATCCGATTACGAATATACCGTTCGAAAAGGCGAATATCAGAAGCCTCTGATCGTCGGACATCCACGCCCGCGTTACCTTCACTATCCCGCCTCCAGCAAAGGATTTATGGTTCTGAGACAGCGCAACGTCCCAGAGCGCTCAGTTGCGGTGGAGAAAGGTTTGGTAATCCTGGATTCCGAGGGTCGCGAGGCAGGCAAAGTAGAGGGGGTCATCGTGGATTCCAGGAAACGGCAGGGCAGGTATGTCCTCTTCCGACGAGTCCACGAATCGATTCCTCGACTTATCCCATCTGATCTGGTTGATGATGTGACGCTCGAGGCGGTACAATTGCGGATTGGCAGCGAGTATGTGGAGTTGCTGCCAGTGTATACCAAACGGACCGCTCGCCGACGGGCAAAGGAACAGGAACACCCTCTTAGGTAAGCATCACCCGTCATTCACCGGAAAGGAGACAGAAACGTGTTTCACAGGATTTTGCTGGCAACCGATGGATCTGATAGCGCTTTGCGTGCTGCCCAGGCAGCCGGAGAATTGGCCGGTAAGTTCAACGCTGAGGTGTTGGTGATTTACGTGCTGCTGCCTGTCCCGGTTATGGAAAAAATCGCCCTCGAGACCGGCGATCAATTTTCTGGCGCTGGCAGTGTCGCCTCGATCCAGGGCTTGAGCCAGGCTGGAGAACGCATCCTGGCGCGCACCGCCAGGGTGCTCGACCAGGCAGGCGCGCGTTACTCGGCGCGGTTGGAGCGCGGCCATCCGGCCAAGAGAGTTTGCGAGGTGGCGCAAGAAGAAAGCTATGACGCCATTTTTATCGGCCGGCAGGGAGTTGGACGCGCTGCGGCGTTATCTTGGGGCAGTGTGGCCGAGGAAATCAGCCGCTGCGCATCTTGTTCTGTGGTGATCGTCAAATAGGAGGCAAGCATGTTCGTACCTATTGGAACAGAAGAATTAAAACCTCGTCGCAGGTTCCCAGTCGTCACAGCAACTCTGGTGGCGATCAACAGCCTGGTATTTCTCTTCGAGGTATTTCTCCTGCTTTCGGGCGGTGAGCAAGCCTTGAACACTTTTATCACCGCTTTCGGGGTGATCCCTGCGGCGGTGACCAGCGGGCAGAGCTTGCTTCTCCTCTTCTTTCTCACCCCGTTTACCTCCATGTTCGTGCACGGCAGTCTGACGCACATCGGCTTTAACATGCTCTATCTGCTGGCCTTCGGCGACAACGTGGAGGATCGTCTGGGCCGGTGGCGCTTCTTGATTTTTTACCTGCTCGCGGGCTTGCTGGCGACGATCGCTCACATCCTGAGCGATCCAGCCTCCCAGGTTCCTACCGTGGGGGCCAGCGGGGCAATCGCCGGCATCCTGGCGGGATATATTCTGCTCTTCCCCAAAGGCCGGGTGCGGGTGTTCTTCTTTTTGGGGCCATTTAGCCGCACGACGCGCATCTCTGCCTTGATCTACGTCGGTTTCTGGTTCGTCACCCAATTCTTTAGCGGGATCGCCACGCTGGGTGTAACCACGGCGGAAACCGAGGGGGTGGCTTATTGGGCTCACATCGGAGGCTTTGCTGCCGGCCTGGCGATGGGCTGGCTGTTTAGACTCATCCTTGATCGACCAAAACAAACCATAGTTTCTACATGAAGGAGGTTGAAAATGATCGCAATTTTATCTCGCAACTGGTGGGCTCTCGCGCTGCGCGGCCTGATAGCCATCCTTTTTGGGGTGGTCACCTTGGCCTGGCCGCGCCTAACCTTAGCGATGCTGGTCTTCTGGTTTGGCGCCTATGTATTCCTGGATGGCGTGTTTGGGGTCATCTACGCTGTCCGAACGAGCAAACAGAAGGCGCGCTGGTGGGTATATCTTCTTGAAGGGCTGGCAGGCATCGCTGTGGGCGTGTTGACTTTCCTTCTGCCAGGCATGACCGCCTTGGTGCTCCTGTACTTTATCGCTGCCTGGATCATCATCACCGGGTTTCTCAGGATCATTGCCGCGGTCCGCTTGCGACAGGTGATCCGGGGTGAATGGCTGCTCATCCTGAGCGGCATCCTGGCCGTGCTATACGGATTGCTCCTGTTCGCCTTTCCCGCAGCAGGCTCGGTAGCAATCGTCTGGTTGATTGCAGCCTATGCCATCATCTTCGGTATCTTGTTATTGCTGCTCGCACTGCGACTGCGCCAATCAAGAAAGTTACTTGCCCGCGCATGAATTAAACCGAGTAGCTGAAACAGGCGCCCCCGGAGCATCAGCGGTTACTCCCGGGGTGGAGCGACGATTGGCTCAGCGAGGCGGAAGGGATTTTCTTGAGGAGCTAGTGGAAAAATGGAAAAAGGTGATCTGATCCAGTGGCACATCCTGACCCAGGCGCAGGTCGCCAGCGAACTGGTAACCGATCCCGAGAATGGCCTGGGGACAACCGAAGCCCAGGCGCGCCTGGCAAATTACGGCGCCAACCGATTGCCGGAGCCAGCGGCTGTCTCGCCCTGGCAACTCTTCCTCAGCCAGTTCAAGAGCGTGATGACGATCCTGCTCCTGGCTGCCGCCAGCATCGCTTTCTTCATGGGGGATGAATTGGAGGCCATATCTATTACGGTTGTCCTCCTGCTGAATGCCCTTTTGGGGTTTGCCAACGAATACCGGGCCGAGCGGTCGGTGCAGGCGCTCAAAGCCATGACGGTGCCGGTCGCCAAAGTGGTGCGGGATGGAGAAACCAGCGAAGTGCCCGGGGGGGATTTAGTGCCAGGCGACCTGATCACCTTCGAGGCTGGCGACCGGATTCCTGCCGACGCTCGCCTGACCGAGAGCTGGAATCTGCGTCTGGATGAATCGGCCCTCACTGGAGAGTCGCTGGCAGTCGATAAGGACGATAACGCGAAACTGGCTGTTGAAGCGCCTCTGGCTGAGCGCCTGACAATGGTTTACACGGGCAGCGCGGTAGTCGAAGGGCGTGGTCAGGCAATCGTCACTGCAACAGGTGCAGCCACAGAGATGGGGAAGATCTCCAGCCTCTTGAAGTCGACGAAAGAAGAGCAAACGCCGCTCCAGAATCGCCTGAACAAGTTAGGTCGTTACCTGGCCTTGGCAGCCCTGGGTATCGCCGCGCTGGTGGCAGTAGCCGGTTTGATTCGGGGGGAAGAGATCTTTCGCATGCTGGAGACCAGCCTGGCATTAGCCATCGCTGCCGTTCCGGAAGGCTTATCCGCCGTGGTGACGATCGCCCTGGCGCTTGGTATGCGCCGAATGGCAAAACGGCGCGCCATCGTCCGGCGGTTGGCGGCTGTCGAAACCTTGGGGTCAACGAACGTCATTTGTACGGACAAGACCGGCACGCTCACGCAAAACCAGATGACCGTGCGCGAACTTCGCCTGGCCGACCGCTCCATCCAGGTCAGTGGAGCCGGTTACGAGCCGCGTGGGGAATTTCTAATCCAGCACGAGCGGCTTGACCCTCGGGCAGATCCGCATCTGCTCCTGGCCTTGCACGCCGGGTTACTGTGCAATAACGCCGCGCTCGATGAGGATGGCACCGGCCAGTGGTCCGTGGTTGGAGACCCGACCGAGGGCGCGCTGATCGTAGCGGCGATCAAAGCCGGTATTGATCCCCAGGTCGAGCAAGAGGCTTATCCCAGGGTGGATGAAGTGCCCTTTGATTCACGTGAACGACGCATGGCGACCATCCACAAGGTTGAAAGTGACGAATTAAAGGTCCCGGGGTTAGAGATTGGCAGGAATTTTTTAAGCGGCAATCTTCATCCGGCGCCTTCCCTGGTTTTCGCCAAGGGAGCGCCTGAAACGATCTTGCCTGGCTGCGCTCGACAACAGGATGGCGCCGAAATTGTGGATTTATCCGCAGCCGACCGCGAACGCTTTTGGAATATAAACACAGAAATGGCGGCGCAGGCGTTGCGCGTGCTGGCCCTGGCCTATAAGGTAATTCATGACGAGAGCCGAGCGCCATTCGACGACCTGATTTTCCTGGGTTTCGCGGGAATGATCGACCCGCCCCGACCCGAAGCAAAGGAGGCAGTCTCGCTTTGCCAGGATGCCGGCATCCGCACGGTGATGATCACCGGCGATCAGAAGACCACCGCCCAGGCAATTGCGGCTGAAATGGGGATCCTGCCAACCGGGAGCAACGCAGCCGATGGGGTAATCCTGGATGGACCTGCGTTGGACAGGGTCGATGAAACCGCTTTACGTGAGCTGATCTCTAAGACCGCTGTGTATGCCCGCGTATCGCCCGAACACAAACTACGCATCGTGCGCGCATTTCAAGATCGCAATCAAATCGTCGCCATGACCGGGGATGGCGTCAACGACGCCCCGGCGCTCAAGGCAGCCGACATCGGGGTGGCTATGGGCCGCATGGGCACCGACGTGGCGCGCGAAGCAGCCGACATGGTGTTAGCTGACGATAACTTCGCCACTATCGTCGCCGCGGTGGAAGAAGGGCGGGTAGTCTTCGCTAATGTTCGCAAATTCGTTCATTACCTCTTTTCTTGCAATCTGAGTGAAATACTGACGGTGTTCGTCGCCACCGTGAGTGGCCTGCCCATGCCTCTGCTGCCCTTACAAATACTCTGGCTCAACCTGGTGACGGATGTTTTTCCGGCGTTAGCCCTGGCAGGCGAACCTGCCGAGCCGGGCATCATGAAACGCCCACCTCCAGAGGGAGCCCGTTATCGACGCCCGCCAGCTTCTTTCGTGCGCAGTGTTGTGAGCCAGGGCAGCTTGCTGGCACTCTCTACCCTGGCAGCCTTCGTGTGGGCGCTGAGGAGCTCACCCAATGTCGAACGCGCCACAACGGTCGCCTTCTTAACCCTGGGATTGGCTCAGCTTTTCCACGCCTTTAATAGCCGCTACGAGAGCGGGCCGGTCTTCCGCGCAGGCCTGTTCAGCAACCGAAGTTTGTGGGCAGCAGTCGGTTTAACGCTTGCCCTGGAAATGGCTGCGATTTATCTGCCAGGCGCGCAAGCCATCTTGAAAACCGTACCTCTTACTCCTTACGAATGGATCGTGGTTGTCGTCGCTTCCCTCTCACCCGCCTTGGTTATAGAAATTTACAAGCTGGTGGTCAGCAAGAATAGAGGTTGATACATGCCCATCATTGCGTGGCAGCGCCTCCGCGACGCTGCAACGCGCTTCCCGCCGGGTGACATGATATGATTGGGAGCAGGCCGCCACAAAGATCGCTTTCAGGTGCGCCCGCACTGTGACCCGCCCCATGCAGCGCGGCCTGGGAAGGAGACGCGATGAGGCACACGAAATTCTTGCTTGTCTTGGGCCTGGCCTTGCTCATGGCGCTGGCCATCGGCGCCTGCACGAGCGCCCCCACGCCCACGCCAACCGCGCCGCGCTACGCCACCGCCACACCGCTTCAACCCACAGCCACGCCGCCCACCTCTCTGGACAGGGTGCGCCTGGCGCTGGCGAAACAATTACAGGTAAGCCCGGATGAGGTGCAGGTACACACCAGCGAGCAGGTGGACTGGCCGGATGGCTGCCTGGGCGTCCCCCTCGAGGATGAAGCCTGCGCCGAAGTCATCACGCCCGGTTACCTGGGAATCATGATCGCTGGCGGAGCAATCTATGAGTTCCACAGCGACCTCTCCGGCGAGCAGGCGCGTTTCATCCCTGGCGCCGCCCTCACCGCCCGCCAATCCCTGGCGAACCAGCTCCAGCTCGACCAGGAGGGGCTGCGCTTCTTGCGCATCGAAAGGAAGACCTGGCCCGATAGCTGCCTGGGGCTGGAATTAGCAGACCAGCCGTGCAAGAGCGGCGCCGTCTCGGGATATCTGGTGCTCCTGCAGGCTGGGGAGCATCGTTATACCTATCATACTGATGAAACAGGCAGCAGGGTGCTGTTGGCGGACGCCCCGCCCGTCGCTGTCCGGGACGCCATGCTCACCTGGCGCCAAAGCACGCCAGCGGGCTGTGAAAGCGCGGTGATTGGGTTGGAGCAGGTCGCTTTTGGCGCCTGCGACGCGGCGCAGATCGCCGCGCCCCTGAACGGGGATGAACGCCTGCAGGAAGCGCATTATTTCTACGACAAATATCGCTCCTTCACTGCTGAGACGCCTGCCGGCGAGGTGAGTTTCAGCGGCATCGGGGCGATAACGACTACGCCTAGCGAACAACGCATGATTGCCGAGTGGGCGCGGCTGGCGAAGAGAGAAGCCGCCAGTGGGGAGGGCGGCGCTTCTTGGAGCCTGGCTTTCACCTGGCAACGCCAGGGGGGCTTCGCCGGCTTATGCCAGGACGTCAGCGTTTATCTGACCGGCATCGCTTACGTCGCCTCCTGCCAGACAGACCCACCTCGGACAATCGGCAAGCTCTGGCTGACGGCCAACCAGATGCGCACGCTCTACGCCTGGGTGGAGGCGCTGCGCAACTTCGAATTCGAGCAGTCCGACCCCGCCACCGCGGATGGCATGACCACGCGCTTGATTTTCTCCGGCGCAGGGCAGGAACCCGCCGGGGAGTTCGAGAAAAGCCACCTGACGAACCTGGCCGCCGAGCTGGCACAACAGGCCAGCGTGACGCCCGATGAGCAAGCCATTCAGGAGGCCGCCCGCGCCCTGAGCGACTATCTCGCCGCGTTGAGCGAGGAAAATTACGCCCAGGCTGCGCGCCTGTATGGCGGGGATTACACCGTGCTCATCGACAACAACCCATCCATCCCCGCCACGGATTACCCAGCCTTGTTTGTCGCTGGCTGCACCCTGAACGGGTTCGTCTGCGACCTGCAAGTGCGCAACTTCGTGCACGAAACCCAGCTCTCGGAGAGCGAATTTCGCTTCACGGTGGAGCTGAACACCCCGCAAGGCGAGCTGTTCCTGCTCGGGCCTTGCTGCGGCGCCGACCCGGCTGAGGAGCCGCCCTGGTCGCAATTCGATTTCCTGGTGAAGAAGGTGGCTGGCCGGTACCTGGTGCAGGATTTACCCATCTACGTTCCCTGATCATCTTCCTGGAGAGAGGTCATCCCATGAACCTGAGCACGGTCACGATCGACAAACCCGAAGACATCAACTTCATCCTGGGACAATCCCACTTCATCAAAACCGTGGAAGACGTGCACGAGGCGCTGGTTAACGCTGTACCGGGGATCAAATTCGGCCTGGCCTTCTGCGAGTCCTCCGGCAAGTGCCTGGTGCGCTGGAGCGGGACGGACGCGGCGATGATCGAGCTGGCACACAAGAACGCCCTGGCGATCGGGGCCGGGCATAGCTTCATCGTCTTCCTGGGAGAGGGCTTCTACCCGGTCAATGTGCTCAAAGCCATCCAGGCTGTGCCCGAAGTGTGCCGCATCTTCTGCGCCACAGCCAACCCGCTGGAAGTGCTGATCGCCGAAACCGAGCTGGGGCGTGGTATCGTCGGTGTCATAGACGGTTTCAAACCCAAAGGGATCGAAGGCGAAGCAGACATCGCCTGGCGCAAGGATTTCCTCAGGCAAATCGGCTATAAAATCAAATAAGCAGAGTCAAGGCTACCATTCAACGCAACCACCCGCCCCCCCAGGGCCTTGCTACCTTTAGGGCTGGCAACAACCCTGCCCCTGATGGGTGACATCACCCTGTATGCGGTGATCGACGACCGGGAGAAGGGCTTCGGCGAGCCGATCGTCTCCCAGGAGGCGCACCGCATCCTGAGGACGCACATCGTCAGCGAGCAGGCGCGGGAGGCCGAGCAAGCCCGCTTCGAGCACCATGTCCGCGTCGCCACGTGCTCCTGGCTGGGTCAGGCAGCCATCCGAGCCCGAGCCAGCCTGACTAATTCGTCCAGCGACATTTCTGCCAGCGAATCAAGCCGCAGGTTGGCGTGATCCAACGGCAGGCTGCGCGTCATCTCGTTCGGCACGGCCACGCAGAACAGGCCGGCCTGGCGGGCAGCAGTGACGCCGTTGGACGAATCCTCGAAAGCGATGGCCTCGCCCGCCTCCAGGCCCAGCTCCCGCAACACCATAAAATACAACTCCGCATCCGGCTTGACCTGCCGGACGTCATCCCTTGCCTTGACGCAATCGAAGTAATCCAACAATTTCAGGCGGGTCAGGTGCCCGATGACCCAGCTGCGCGACGAGCTGGAAGCAACCCCTGACTTCAATCCCCTCTGGCGTGCATCACGCAAGAGAGCGAGCACACCAGGCTGAGGCTGGCGGGCGTAGATCAAATCCAGCTCCTGTTGCAGGCGTTGCGCTTCGAGTGCCTCCCGCGCCGGGATTGGATGACCGATAAGCGCCTCCAGTTCATCCAGGGGATCGTAACCCGCCGGAACCGTCCCAATGATGGTCGCCCAGGTGGCAAAATCTAATTTCTGGCCGAAGCGTCCGTAGACCTCCTGCCAGGAGCGATAGACCGGCTCCTCGGTTTCCAGAATCAAGCCGTCGAAATCGAAGATCAGGCCGCGAATTTCCATCCGGCTACCCTTCCCCTTGGGCGATGCGCTTCGGCCTGTGAATGACCAGCAACAGCGCTCCCACGCCCACCACGATGAGCGGCCAGGTGAAGGTGATATGACCCCAGGGCTGCAAGGCCGGCACGAATTGGGCAGCCAGCCACAAGCCGCCGAAGAGAACCAGTAATCCTCCCAGGACAACACTGAAACGAGTTTGGGGGTTCATGCCCGCCTCCTATTCTCAAGCTCTTGAGCATTGCCTGGCGAACCCGACCGGTCGGCCGCCCTGCCAGGGGTGAAGCCGCGCCAGTGCTACACGTCCGCCGCGAAATAAGCGCTCAGCGGCTCGAAGTAATAATCCAACCAGCCCTGGCGATATTCGGCGCTGCTGCCATCCGGCAGGTTGGAGTGCTTCAAGGTCAACGTTGCGCCGCCGGCACGCGCCTCGATCAAGATCTCGAGGTGGGAATCGGGGTCACTGTCCCGGAACTCACTCGTGCGCCAGGATTGCAGGATGCGCCGGTGCGGCTCGAGCTCCAGGTTGCGCCCGGAGATATACCCATCCCAGGCGGTGAAGGCAGCTCCAGGCTCAGTGGAAGTGCTCGCCGGGCTGCCGGTGAAAGCGGTGTGAATGCGGGCATCCAACCAGGCCTCATAGACCTGCTGCGGGCTGGCTGGGAGCTGGAGAGACATCTCGATTGCCTCGGGCATGACTTTTCTCTTACCAATAAGATTAGGGATTACCGGCGCAATACCTCAAACGGCAAAATCGCCTGGGCATTCCGGGAACCAGCCAGGCAAGCGCAAGCTTCCTGGCCAGCAGCCTGATTCTACCATTTCACGCATGGCGCAATCGATCAGGCGCAGAGCATTAGCGAACGTTTATCCTGGAGATAATTCCCCCTCCGGCCAGGAGGGCACCATCGAGGGGCACGGTTTGACGGGCGCACCCCGGCATGCTACAATCCTCGCAGGTTCCCATGAACACTGTTATCCTGG
>JAQUAE010000320.1 GCA_028687395.1 Anaerolineales bacterium
CCAGCATCTCCAGGGCGTTGATCAGCCGCGGGCGCGTCTCGCGCGGCTCGATCACGTCGTCGATGTAACCCCGCGAGGCGGCCACGTAGGGGTTGGCGAATTTCTGGCGGTACTCCGCCACCAGCTCAGCCTTGCGCTTGGCCGGATCTTTGGCTTTGGACAACTCCTTGCGAAAGATGATGTTCACCGCCCCGTCCGGGCCCATCACGGCGATCTCGGCGCTCGGCCAGGCCAGGTTGACGTCGCCGCGGATGTGCTTGCTGCTCATCACGTCGTAGGCGCCGCCGTACGCCTTGCGCGTCACCACGGTCAGCTTGGGCACGGTGGCCTCGCAATAGGCGTAGAGCAGCTTGGAGCCGGAGCGGATGATGCCGCCGTGCTCCTGGCCGATGCCGGGCAGGAAGCCGGGCACGTCCACGAAGGTGACCAGCGGCAGGTTGAAGGCGTCGCAGAAGCGCACGAAGCGGGCGGCCTTCTCCGAGGAGGCGATGTCCAGCACCCCGGCCAGCACCGCCGGCTGGTTGGCCACCACTCCCACGCTGTGCCCTCCCAGGCGGGCAAAGCCCACCACGATGTTCTGGGCGAAGACCTCGTGCACCTCGAAGAACTGCCCGTGATCCACGATCAGGCGGATGACCTCCTTGATATCATACGGCTTGCCGGGGTCGTCGGGGATGAGGTCATCCAGCCGTTCCTCCATGCGCAGCGGGTCGTCGCCGTTGGGGACGTAGGGCGGGTCTTCCATGTTGTTCTGCGGCAGGTAGCTGAGCAGCTTGCGCACCAGGTAGAGCGCGTCGGCCTCTGTATCGGCGGCCATGTGGCACACCCCGGAAATCTCGGCGTGTACGCCGGCCCCGCCCAGCTCCTCGAAGGTCACCTCCTCGTGCGTCACCGCCTTGACCACCTCCGGCCCGGTAATGAACATGTACGAGGAGTTGCGCACCATGATGATGAAATCGGTCAGCGCCGGTGAGTACACCGCCCCACCGGCGCAGGGCCCCATGATGACGCTGATCTGGGGAACCACACCGGAGGCCAGCGTGTTGCGCAGGAAGATGTCGGCGTAGCCGCCCAGCGAGACCACCCCCTCCTGGATACGCGCCCCGCCCGAATCGTTCAGACCCAGCACCGGCGCGCCGTTGCGCATGGCCATGTCCATGATCTTGCAGATCTTCTCGGCGTGCACCTCCCCCAGGCTGCCGCCGAAGACGGTAAAGTCCTGGGAGAAGAGGTATACCAGGCGTCCGTCCACCGTCGCCCAGCCTGTGACCACGCTGTCGCTCAGGAACTTCTGCTGGTCGAGGTCGAAGTCGGCGGTGCGGTGTACCACGAAGGGGTCGACTTCGTGGAAGGAGCCTTTATCGACCAGCAGGTCGATGCGCTCGCGCGCCGTCAGCTTCCCCCGGTCGTGCTGCGCCTGGATGCGTTCTTCCCCGCCCCCCCCGCGGCTCTGAGCTTTCAAATCACGTAATCGTTGCGTTTTCGGATTCAGGCCCATGCATTTCTCCAAAATAGGCTTTGACGTTTCTACGCGTGAGAACCCAGGATAGCCATCCCAGGACCAGCAGGTTGACTGCCGCGGCGAATGGCCAGTTGGTCAGCGCCTCACCGCGCCCCAACCCGAGACGGTCGCACCAAGAATACAGGCTGTAGGCCACAAACCCCAGGAGGAGCGCCGCCGGAGCCTGGCGTTTGCCCCGCCAGGTTATCCAGGCCAGGGACGCCCCCACCAGCGCCCAAACCAGGCCGCTGGCGGCGATTATTCCCGGCGGGATGGGCAGGATCGAGGCCAGGAAATCCCACTGGCGCAGCGCCATGACGAAGCGCACCAGATAAATGATCGCTATGCTTAACACCCCAAGCGCGAGCAGCGTTACGCTGCGCGGCCGCCTGCGCCGGGCGCGCCTCGCCTGACCGGTCATCCTGGACGGTGCGCTCTCTATAGTCAAGGTCATCTCCTGTGCCCGTGGCTCTCTCGGGAGTATCTTCCGTTGCTCGCGGATCGCTCCAGCGCCTCGATTTTACCCGAAGCAGCCTGGAAAGTGGGCTATTCGTCGATGTTCAGGACGATCTTGCCGCGCTGCTCGCCGCTGGCCAGCCGTTCCTGAGCCACCCGCGCCTGGCTCAGCGGGAAAGTGCGGTCGATGACCGGCTTCAGCTTCCCGGCGAAGACCAGGCCCATCACTGCGGCGAAGTCGGCCCGCGTGCCCATCGACGAGCCCAGGATCGAGAGGTGCTTGCCGAAGATGTAACGGTTGTCGATCTCGAACGTCGGCCCGCCGGTGTTGCCCACCGTCAGGATGCGCCCCCCTTTACGCGCCGTCCGGAAGCTCTGCGGGAAGCTGGTGCCCACGTTGTCCACCACCACGTCTACGCCGCGCCGCTGGGTCAACTGGAAGACGGCTTTCGACCAGGCCTCCTCCTTGGAGCGGTCGATCAGGTAATCCGCGCCCAGCGATTCAGCCAGCGCCAGCTTCTCGGCGTTGGAGCCGACCACGTACACCACCGCCCCTGCCAGCTTGGCGATCTGAATGTACGCCGTGTTCACCCCGCCCGAGGCGCCGACCACCAGCACCGTCTCCCCCGCCCGCAACCCGCCGCGCACGATCAGCGAGTGCCAGGCGGTGTGGAAGACCAGCGCCGCCGCCGCGGCCACGCCCGCCTCGAGGCCCTCCGGCAGGCGCAGCAAGTGCGTGGCGGGCACGGCGACGTACTCGGCATAGGTGCCGCGCACCGTTTCGCCCAACAGGCGCCACTCCCGGCACAGGTTATCCCGCCCGCTGACGCACGCCTCGCAGCGCCCGCAGCTCAGGCTGGGGTTGATCACCACACGCTCGCCGCTCTGCCAGTCGTGTACCCCCGGCCCGAGGGCGGCCACCTCGCCCGCCCCGTCCGCGCCGGGGACGTGCGGCAGCTCCAGCTTCAAGCCCGGCCAGCCCTGCCGCGTCCACAGGTCCATGCGATTGAGCGCCGCGGCCCGCAGGCGCACCAGCGCCTGCCCCTCCCCTGGTTCCGGGGTGGGCAGCTCGCCGTATTCCAGGACTTCCACATCGCCATGGGCGTGGAAATAAACCGCTTTCAATGCCTGCCTCCTTAGAAGAAAAAATGATGCCTCAGGGTAATACCTGCAGCTCGCGCACGTGGATCTTGGCCTTCTCGCCGGCGTTCAGGCTCAACACCTCGATGCG